>NZ_BAAAKW010000052.1:0-11408 GCF_039527955.1 Rhodoglobus aureus
AACCGGCCACGCAAAATCCTCGGCTGGGCAACACCCGCCGAAGTCTTCCAAGAACTATCATCGAACGAAACCACACCGTGTTGCACTTCGAACTAGAACCCGGGTCCTCCGACCGTCAGGACACCGTCGCGTAAACTGTTGCGAACAGTGATTCGCTGAGTCACCTCGAACTGGGCCGCGGGAGGATTAGTGATCGCGTTTCTCGCGGCTTTTGCTCTCGTCGCTCTCGCCGTTCCCGCCCTTACCCGGCTACTCGGTGTTCGAGTATTCTTCATTGTCGCCGCCGTGCCAACAGCGGCGTTCATCTACACGCTAACGCAGACCTCCGCAGTGCTGGCCGGCGCTCCCCCCACAGAGATCCTCCCGTGGATCTCTCAGCTGCACCTCGATCTGAGCTTTCGAGTTGACACCCTCTCTTGGTTGCTGGCACTGATTGTCACCGGCATCGGTGCGCTCGTAATGCTCTACTGCATCAAGTATTTCTCCGATACCGAAGAAGGTCTTGGGCGGTTTGCCTCCGTGCTCCTTGCTTTCACCGGGGCCATGTACGGGCTCGTGATCGCCGATAACGTCTACCTGCTATTCATTCTGTGGGAAGCGACAACCGTCTTTTCTTACCTCCTCATCGGTCACTACACCGGTCGCCTAGCGAGCCGCGGTGCGGCGATGCAAGCGCTCATCGTTACTACGGCCGGCGGGCTCACCATGCTTGTCGGGCTAGTCCTGCTCGCCGAGCGCACAGGTACCCCTAGCCTGTCCAGGCTCATCGAGCTGGCCCCCGAAGGCACTCCCGTCACGATCGCGATCATGCTGATCCTCGTCGGCGCCCTCAGTAAATCTGCGATCATCCCGTTCCAGTTCTGGCTTCCCGCAGCGATGGCTGCCCCCACCCCGGTGAGCGCTTACCTGCATGCGGCGGCAATGGTGCAGGCCGGCATCTACCTCATCGCCCGCCTCGCACCCGGCTTCGCCGATACTCCAGGCTGGCGCCCCCTTTTGCTCAGCCTCGGCCTGCTCACGATGGTCGTGGGTGGCTGGAGAGCGCTCAGACAGTTCGATCTCAAGCTGCTCCTCGCCTACGGCACGGTGAGTCAACTCGGATTCCTGCTGACGGTCGTAAGTTTTGGCACGCGAACAGCCGCGCTCGCCGGAGTCGCGCTCCTGCTATCCCACGCACTATTCAAGGCCTCGCTGTTTCTGATCGTCGGCGTCATTGACCATCGGGTAGGAACGCGCGACCTGCGCAAGCTCAGCGGCCTTGGTCGAGAAGCTCCGTTCCTGGGTGGTATCGCCGTTCTGGCCGCTGCGTCCATGGCCGGAATACCGCTCACGGCCGGTTTTGTCGCCAAGGAAGCAATACTGGCCAGCTTTCTCGAGAGCGCGGCTTCCGGGTCAACCAGCGGCTGGATCGCATTGATCGGCGTTGGCTTAGGTTCAACCCTCACCGTCGGATACAGCGCGCGATTCCTGTGGGGTGCGTTCGCTCGCAAGAAGGACGTCGAGAAAGTACGACCTCTCCATGAGAACGTATGGTTCCTTTCATCGCCAGGCCTGCTAGCCGTGAGTGGAATCGCATTGGCGCCCCTGTTCGCAACGGTCGGCACGGTGTTGGCTGGCTACTCCACCGAGTTCCCGTCGGAAGGTTACGAATACTCGCTCGCGATCTGGCACGGTTTCGACGCGGCTCTCCTCATTTCGATCCTGACTCTTCTCGGCGGACTCGGGCTGTTCTGGGCTCGAGACCGCGTGTTCGCAGCTCAGTCACGGGTTCCCTCCCTCATCGATGCGGGCCAGTTCTATCGGGCGACAATCCGATCCCTCGACCGCGTTGCATTGAGAGTGACGGCCACAACCCAACGAGGCTCGCTGCCGTTCTACCTCACCGTCATCCTGCTCGTCATGGTTGGCGCTGTCGGCACAGCGCTCACGCTCAACCGCACTTGGCCAAGCTCGATAACCTTGTTCGACAGCCCCGGGCAACTCGCAATCGGCGCCGTCATGATCATTGCCGCTGTAGCGCTGCTCGGTGCCCAGAAGAGGTTCCAGGCAGCGGTGCTCGTGGGTGTAGTCGGCTACGGGATGGCTGCCCTCTTCGCTTTCCACGGGGCCCCCGATATTGCTCTCACGCAGGTGCTGGTTGAAACGGTCACCCTCATCGCCTTCGTTTTGGTGCTTCGCAGGCTCCCGGCGAGGCTGGGGCAAGAGCACGGCAGCTCTCGCCGTCTTTTGCGAGCAACCGTCGGCATCTCAGTTGGCCTCATCATGGGCGTGGTTGCCGTGGTTTCGCTCGGCGCTAGAAGCAACGCCCCCATCTCGGAGGCACTTCCCCAGCTTGCCCGTGAGATCGGGCACGGCAACAACGTAGTCAACGTGATTCTGGTTGATATCCGCGCCTGGGATACCCTCGGCGAGCTATCCGTCATTGTGGCGGCAGCCACCGGCGTCGCCAGTTTGGTGTTCCTTCGCAGCCGCACAGACAACCTCCCTCGCGCTTCCCAAAATCGCTCGCGAGGCACAATAGGGGCTCGCCTAAAACCAACGCCCGAGATTGTTTCCTCTGAGTACCTGCCCGGCGTTCAGGACCCGTCGACGCGCAACGCCTGGCTGCTAGCCGGCCGAAAGCTCGCACCGGAAAACCGGTCAATTCTGCTCGAAGTCGTCATCCGTCTGCTATTTCACGCGCTCATCGTGCTCTCTGTCTATCTTCTTTTCGCGGGACATAACCTCCCGGGTGGCGGATTTGCTGGCGGACTAGTCGCGGGGCTCGCGCTGGCGGGTCGCTACCTCGCCGGTGGGCGTTACGAACTGGGCGCCGCGGCCCCGTTTGACGCTGGAAGGGTTCTCGGTGCTGGCCTTGCTCTTGCCGCGGGCACTGCGACCGCGCCTCTCCTGTTCGGGGCGAATGCCCTCACGTCAACCTGGTTCGAGGCAACGATCCCCGTGCTCGGCCATCTGGAGTTCTCCACCTCAACAGTGTTCGATATCGGTGTTTACCTCGTCATAATCGGCATCGTGCTCGATGTACTCCGCAGCCTCGGCGCAGAGGTCGACCGCCAGCGGGAAGAGTCCTCCGAGTCGTTAGAGAGCGGAAGCACGATATGAACGCATCGCTGACCCTCGTCATTATCATGGTGATTCTCTACGCCGTGGGCGTCTACCTACTCCTCGAACGCAGTATGACTCGTGTCTTATTGGGCTTCTTACTTCTCGGCAATGCCACGAATCTTCTACTGCTCATCGTCTCCGGTCCCTCTGGCGCTGCACCGTTCTTTGGGGAAGACGACACTGTGGCCGATCCACTCCCTCAGGCCTTCATCCTGACCGCCATAGTCATCACCTTCGGGGTCTCGGCGTTCCTCCTGGCGCTCATCTACCGCTCATGGCGTTTGGCGAACGCCGACGTCGTCGGCGACGACTCGGAAGACCTCGCCTTGGCCCGTCGCCGAACCTCCGTTGCGGTCGACCGCGATGTAGCCGGTGACGACACAGAGTTCGGAATCCGTGCCGCCGCCGCCGTTTCCACAGCGCTTGACCTCACTGTGCAAGAAGAACGTGAAGAGCAAGAGAGCATTGCTGAGAAGCTCAGACAGCAGGCAGAGCGGCGGAGCGACTCATGAATACGCTTACGACCCTCGTCGTTCTCCTCCCCCTACTCGGTGCCGCCGCTGCCTTGACACAGGCGAAACGTCCGCGTGTGCAAACACTGATTGCTGTGAGCGTGCTCAGCGCAGTCTTGGTGATCGGTGCCGTCCTGTTGGTCACTGTGGATGCCAACGGTGCGATCGCCGTGGAGCTTGGCGGATGGTCGGCGCCGTTCGGAATCGTGCTTGTCGTCGACCGGTTGGCTGCCTTAATGCTTGTCGTTTCCGCGGCGGTGCTGTTGGCAGTGCTCGTCTTCTCGGTGGGTCAAGGCCTCGCCGACGGCGATCGCGAAACACCGGTATCGATCTACTACCCGACTTACCTCATTCTCGCGACCGGTGTATTCAACGCGTTTGTCGCTGGTGACCTATTCAACCTTTATGTGAGCTTCGAAATCCTCCTCGTGGCCAGTTATGTGCTCATTACTGTGGGAGGTACTGCTCCACGAATCCGAGCCGGAACTGTCTACATCGTTGTCAGTCTCGTATCATCGGCAATCTTCCTCGCTGCTATCGCAATGATCTACGGGGCGACAGGGACCGTGAATATTGCCCAGCTCACGGTGCGACTCGCACAACTGCCCGAGGACATCCAACTAATCCTGCACGTCATGCTCCTCATCGGCTTCGGAATCAAAGCCGCCGTGTTCCCGCTGTCATTCTGGTTGCCTGATTCCTACCCGATGGCGCCTGCGCCTGTCACGGCCGTGTTTGCCGGGTTGCTGACCAAAGTCGGCGTGTACGCAATCATTCGCACCGAGATGATCATCTTTCCCGACGGGAAACTGAACACCGTGCTGTTGATCGTCGCAGCCCTCACCATGATCGTTGGAATCCTTGGCGCGGTCGCGCAGTCCGATATCAAACGGCTCTTGTCGTTCACGCTCGTGAGCCATATCGGTTACATGCTCTTCGGTATCGGAATCGACACAGCAGCTGGCCTTGCCGCCGCGACGTACTACATCGTGCACCACATCACGGTTCAAACGACGCTCTTTCTCGCGACAGGGTTGATCGAGCGCCAAGGCGGAACGACGGGGATCAACAAACTCGGCGGCATACTGAAGACCAGCCCGATGATCGGCGTTCTCTTCTTCATCCCCATGCTGAGCCTGGGTGGAATTCCGCCATTCTCGGGATTTCTGGGCAAGCTCGCGTTGTTCGAAGCGGGAGCAAATAATGGTTCGGTGCCCGCGTGGGTTCTCATTGGCTGCGGCGCCCTCGTCTCACTCCTGACGCTCTATGCACTCGCCCGCGCGTGGAGCATGATCTTCTGGCGCGACTCGGACGAAGTCGCCAGCTATGAAAATCCACTACCGGATCTCGCGGAAATCGGTGGTTCCCCCGAGGTGGAGTCGGTTCGCACTACCCCACGCATCATGGTCGGGGCGACGGGAGCAATGGTCGCGGTAAGTGTGGCGCTCACGGTGTTCGCCACGCCACTATTCGACTTGAGTGCCAGAGCGGGCGAAAATATCGACGGTCCCGGCTACTACGTCACGACAGTTTTCCCCGGGGGTTCAGAATGAGCCGACCAGAAAGTAACGGCGCGAACAGCGTGACCCCGGATGTCGCCGCGACTGAGACACGAGGCGAAGTTCGTGGCCGTGTCTGGCTGCAACTACCGCTCCTGCTAGGACTGGTCGTCTTGTGGACAGTGCTCTGGGGACAGTTGACCTGGCTCAGTGTCATCACCGGATTCCTCGTCGCCCTCCTCGTCACTCGAGTGTTCTATCTCCCCCCGGCTGACCTTTCCGGGCGTTTGAATGTCTGGTATTCGCTCGTCTTCCTTGCACACTTTATTGTCGACGTTACCGTGGCGTCCTTCACTGTCGCGCTCCAAGCTCTGAACCCACGACCAATCCCTCCCTCATCGATGATTGCGGTTCAATTGCACACACGGTCCGACTTCATCATTACGCTGAATGCCATCGCCACGACGCTAGTGCCGGGCTCACTCGTCGTTGAAGTCGACCGCGAGCGGGCAATCCTCTATTTCCACGCGTTTGATACACAAACTGTGGATGACGTGGAGGCTACGCGGCAGCACGTTCTTGCGGTCGAATCACGAATTGTTCGTGCCATCGGGTCGAAGGAAGACCTCGTTCGCATTCAGGAAATGGAGGCTGCGCTATGAATGAGTGGGTCTTCCTCGCCGTCGGAGTGATGCTCACCTCGGCCTCCGTGTTGGCTCTGTTTCGGATCATTCAAGGACCGTCAATCCTCGATCGCATGATCGCCTCCGACATGCTGTTGACGACCATGATCTGTGCTCTCGGTGCTGAGATGGTGTACAACTCGCACACGAAAACTCTGCCAGCAATGCTCGTGTTGGCAACTACCGCCTTTCTCGGTTCAGTGGTAGTTGCGCGCTACGTATCAAGAAATTCGCACTCATGATTTTTGACACCATTGCCGACATTCTCACAGGCGTCTTCCTGATCCTGGGAGCGTTCTTATCTCTCGCAGCCGGTGTTGGCCTTATCCGCTTTCCTGATGCGATCGCGCGATTGCACGCCACCACTAAGCCACAGATCTTAGGCCTTGCCTTTGTGCTACTGGCCATCGCCCTACAGGAACGCCGAATCTCCACGATTCTCGTGCTCCTACTGCTGCTCGTGTTTCAGATGTTGACAGCTCCCGTCTCGGCCCACATGATCGCTCGAGCCGGTTATCGCGGCGGAATTATCGCTCCTGAATCGTTGTTCGTAGACGAACTTGGTCAGGCAATTGACGACGCCCCTCAGGAGCAGAGCGAGCCAACCAAATCTACGCACCCCAGCCAGCCCGCGGACTAAACCTGACTGCGTGGGAAAACTCCAGCAACCCGTCAGGGTTCCTCGGGCATACTAAACACCCGACGATCCTTGGAGACCCATGCGCAGCCTTAGCGACAACAAGACCGCAACCGCCCTCTTCGCCGGCGCCACTCTCGTGGGTACTCTTTCAGCCTGTTCCGCCCCCGCCCCCGCCACCGGAACTGACGCGTCCACACCCGACGCGGCAGCACCCGTCACGAGCGGCGACTACGCCGACGGCACCTACACCGAAGCCGGCAACTACACCTCTCCCAACGGGGCCGAACAAGTGGATGTCACGCTCACTCTCGCAAGCAACGTCATCACCGACGTCGCCGTTGTTGGTTTCGGCGAGAGCCCCAACTCCAAACAGTTCCAGGGCGAGTTCATTGGTGGAATTGCCGCCGACGTCGTCGGCAAGAACATTGACGAACTCTCGGTCGACAAAGTAGCCGGCTCCTCACTCACGAGCGGCGGCTTCAATAAGGCCGTCGCTGCGATCAAGGCAGATGCTCTCGCCGAGTAAACAGTTCGAGGCCATAGGTGCGCCGTGGCAGATCGACACCGCACAGCCGCTGAGCGCTGAGGCCGATGCTGCTATTGCCGCACGCATCGACGACTTCGATCGCACCTACTCGCGCTTCCGTCACGACTCCCTGGTCAGCACCATCGCGCGCACGCCAGACACCTACCGCTTTCCTCCGGATGCCCCACCACTGTTTGAGCTTTACCGCCGCCTCTACACCGCAACCCAGGGCGCCATGAGCCCCCTCGTCGGTCACGCCCTCGAAGAACTCGGCTATGACCGCACGTACTCCCTGCAACCCAGCGCCGCACGCACGCGAGTGCCCCAATGGCACGAAGCCCTCAGTTGGGACGGCAACGAACTCACCACCCACACTCCCGCGCTGCTCGATGTTGGTGCGGCGGGCAAAGGCTACCTCGTGGATCTCGTTGCCGAAGTTCTGCGCGAACACGGTGTCGATGCCTCAACGGTGGATGCGAGCGGGGACATTCTGCATCGTGGCGACGCCGACCTGCGGGTCGCTTTGGAACATCCGCGCGACACCAGCAAAGCCATCGGCGTCGTGTCGATTCGGGATCAGGCCCTTTGCGCGTCGGCTCCCAATCGCCGGGCGTGGGCCGGCCTGCACCACATCCTTGATGCTCGCACCGGTCTGCCCACCGATCGCATCATCGCAACGTGGGCGATCGCCGCCACAGCGCTCGAGGCAGACGGGCTCGCCACCGCCCTGTTCTTCGCCGAGCCCACAGCACTAGTCGCTGAATTCGACTTTCAGTGGGTGCGGATGTTTTCCACGGGGAGAGTAGAGTACTCGCCAGACCTCAACGGGGAGTTGTTTGTATGAGAGTCAGGCACAGGAGAGTCGGGCACATGAAGAACTGGCTAGACCGCACACTCGGTGCAATCGCGATGTACAAACTCGTGCTGATGTCGCTCATCGCGATCGCGATCATCGCCATTGCGCTCGCATTCTTCGACCTCGTCTCCCCTGACCCGTTCGCGCTGCTCGCGAGCCTGCCGGTCGCGGTCGTCTTCAGCTACGTCGCGAGTTGGATTGGCGCTCGCATTGTGCGGCAGCGAACGCACCTCGAATCATCGCTCATAACCGGGTTGCTGGTGTTCTTCATCATGGCCCCGAGCCTCGAACTGATGGGATTGCTCGGCATTGCACTCGCCTCAACCATTGCCGGGGCATCCAAGTTTCTCATCGCATTCCGTGGACGCCATATCTTTAACCCTGCGGCGATCGGCGCGTACGTTTTCATCTTTGCACCTCTCGGCTTTCCGACCTGGTGGGTTGGCACGCCACTGATTCAACCGTTCATCGTCATTGCCTCTTTTCTGATTCTGTACCGCACTCAGCGCCTCGACTTGGGCATCGTCTTTGTGGTCATCGCCGCCAGCATTCGCATCGCGCTCACCATCGCCGGTGGCGGCACCCTCGCCGAAGCGCTGAGCTTCACGTTCGCCTCATCGCCACTGATCTTCTTCGTCGGATTCATGCTCAGCGAACCCCTCACCCTGCCCCCACGCCGCTGGCAACGACTCAGCCTCGCCGTGCTCGTTGGGCTGCTGTTCGCAATCCCGTTCTCGATCGGACCCGTCTACAGCGACCCCTTGCTTGCCCTGCTCATCGGCAACCTGGTTGCCTTCCTCTTCACCCAACGTCGCACTATCCGGATGACACGGGTCGAGACCGAAGAGATTTCTCCAGGCACGTGGGAGATCACTTTTGCCCCGCACCGCCCCATCACATTCCGGGCCGGCCAATACATTGAGCTGTCGCTGCCGCACAGCTCGGCGGATTTCCGCGGAGTTCGTCGCTATTTCACCATTTCGTCTGCTCCGGATGCGGGGGCCACCCTCTCGGTGACCTTCACCGCCCCCGAGAACGCGAGCAGTTTCAAGGCTGCCCTGCTGGGCCTCCCCCGTGGCGCGCAGGTCAACGCGACCGGAATTTGGGGCGACTTCGTTTTGCCGCGTGATACCTCTGAACCCTTGCTTCTCGTTGCCGGAGGAATCGGCGTTACCCCGTTTGCCAGTCAGGTTGCGCACGCCCACCGCCAAGATGAGGGCCGCGACATCGTTGTGGTTTACGCGACCTCCAGCAGCAAACCGCTGCCGTTCAGCACGGTGCTCACCGAGTCTGGTGTTCGCGTGATTGTATTCGGGCCACAACCGGCCGAGAGGTTACCTGCCGGCTGGGTACTCGGCGGCGAGGGCCGGATGAACGGCGACGCACTCTCGGCACTCGTCACCGATTTGAGCAGCCGACGCGTGTACCTCTCGGGCCCGCCCGCACTCGTCAACGATCTCAAGTCTGCGCTGCGCACAAACGGAGCCCGACGCATCCACACTGACTACTTCTCTGGGTACTAGACCTACTCGGAACACGTGAGGGCAATAGGCCTTCGCGGGCCACTAGGCCGCTGCAGGCCGCAAGGCCACCGCAGGCCACGAGGCGCTATCGAGCGCGACGGCCCAGACTCAGTGCCCGCAGTGCATTGAGAATTGTCACGAGGTCCACGACTTCTTGCAGGCCCGCGCCAACGATGGCGGGGAGCACTCCGGTCATGGCGACCAACATGAGCGCGACGCTGATGGCGATTCCGATCCAGATGCTCTGGAGTGCGATGAAAACGGTGCGTTGGCCAACAGACACCGCATCAACAACACGGTAGAGATCGTCGACCAGAATCACGATGTCGGCAGACTCGCTCGCGGCCGTTGAGCCCTTCGCTCCCATCGCGATTCCCACGTTGGCGGCGGCAAGCACGGGCGCATCATTGACCCCATCGCCGACCATGACGACCGGCCCAGGGGTTATCGACTGCACTATCCGCACTTTGTCTTGCGGAAGGCACTCAGCATGCACCTCACTCAGCTGCAGCTCATCGGCGACTTTCTGTGCCGTCTGGTGCACATCGCCCGTCACCATCAGAGTCTTCTGGATGCCCAGCTCCCGCAGGTCGTGCAGCATCCGAGGTGCCTCTGCCCGCACCGCATCACGCAGCACGATTGCGCCAGCGTACTGGTCATCGACAGCCACATACACTGCCGCTTCACCGCTCGAGAGTTCAAGGCGGACAAGCCCCGGCGCCTGTTCGGCGACGAATGCTGGCTTGCCCACGGTGACAAGTTCAGAGCCGACGCGTGCCTGAACTCCGTGCGTGGCGACTTCGCGAGCATCCGTGACCGATGGCAGGTCGTAGCCTCGTTGCTGCGCGTCGGCAACGAGTGAGGCTGCGAGTACGTGTGAGGAGTACTGCTCCGCCGCCGCGACCAGGGTGAGCAAGGCTTCCTCGCTTCGACCGCCCTCTGGCCTGATGGCTACCACTTCGGGAGTTCCGCTCGTCAAGGTACCCGTCTTGTCAAAGACGACAGTTTTGGCGCGGGCCAGCACCTCGAGCGTGCCGGCGTTCTTCACGACAACACCGTGAGTGGATGCGCTCGACATTCCCGCCATAAAGGCCACCGGCGCCGCGATCAGGAGTGGGCACGGTGTCGCGACCACCAGTACTTCAGCGAACCGCGTCGGGTCGCCAGAGACCCACCATGCGATCGCCGCTAGGCCGACAGAAACGAGAGTGAATGGTGCAGCATAGCGATCAGCGAGACGCACGAGAGGTGGCTTGCTCGCGGCTGCCTCGCTTACCAGTTGCACGATCCGCTGGTACTGGCTTTCTGATGCTGGCGCGGCGGCAGTCACTGTCACTGCTTCTGGACCGTTGACGGATCCACTCAACAGAAGGTCTCCGGCCACCTTCTCTACCGGCATGCTTTCTCCGGTGAGGGATGATTCATCCACTGAGGTCGACGAAGAAACGAGCACCGCATCCACGGGAACAATCTCTGAGGGGCGCACGACGAGTCGATCGCCTTTCACTACCTCAGTGACAGCAACGTCAACAAGCTCGCCGTTGTCGGCAAAAGTGTGCGCGATCTGGGGCACTCGGCTTAACAGCGCTTTCAACTCGCGCTGGGCGCGACCAGCCGCAAAGTCTTCGAGCGCTTCTCCCCCGGTGAGCATTAGCACGATCACGATGCTTGCCCAGAACTCGCCAACGAGCACCGTCGCAATGATCGCCGTGACCGCCAGAACATCGAGACCAAATTCGCGAGCAAACAGCCTCCGTACCATCGAGACCGACTCGCGCACCGCGATGGCAATGGCGTACAACGACAGAAGCCACGGCACAACAGCGGACGCCGGAGTCCAGTTCAGAGCGAGGCCAACCACTCCAACAACCACCGTGAGCGCTACCAACGGATAGCGGCGCACCGCGGCAGCAAGAGTTGTCATGTTCTCGTTCTACTCGCGATTGCGGCATCCGGCCAGCTAGCTGTAGTTCCCCGGGAGGTTGTGGATGCGGTCTGATGGTGTTTGGCCGCCGATGCCTGTGTGGGGTCTGTGGTGATTGTAGCTGTGGAGCCAGGCTGGGT
>NZ_BAAAKW010000053.1:0-11448 GCF_039527955.1 Rhodoglobus aureus
ATCCACGTTACGAATGGCCTGGACTACAGTCCGGCCCCTATTAGCGATCACCTGATACCAATCCGGCCCGGTGACAGCACCCCCCGGATCATGAACGACTGGGGGCAAGAATCATGCCGGACCCGACGGGCCAACGTCCTCAGATACAAACACCATCCGGGGATATAAACAAGGTAACGGGGCGCGGATTGCCACCGCGGCCATCGCCGCAGGAGCGTTGGTTGCACTGGCAGGGTGCTCCACTTCTGACCCAACCGGCACTTCGTCGACCGACTCCCCGGAAATGTCGACGATCATCGTCGGCTCATTCGCCTTCCCCGAAAGCGAAATCCTCGGCAATATTTACGCCCTCGCCCTCGAGAACGCGGGTTACACGGTCGAAACGAAGTTCAATCTCGGCCCGCGACAGACCACGATTCCGGCTCTTGAGGACGGATCGATCAGCCTCATACCGGAGTACAACGGCAACCTGCTGTTCTTCTATGACACGGAGAACGCCGCTCGCAGCACAGCCGAGGTAGCTGCCGCGCTTGAGACCACCGTGCCCGAAGGGTTCCGTGTGCTCACCTCATCCCCGGCCCAAGACAAGGATGCCTACGTCGTCACCCAGGAACTCGCCAACCAAGAAGGACTTGTTTCCATCGGCGATCTGAAGAAGATTGAACCATTCAGTCTTGGATCCAACCCGCAGTTCGGCGAGCTTCCCTACGGCATCCCCGGCCTCAAGTCGGTCTACGGGATTCAGGATGTAACGTTCGTGCCGATCGAGGACTTCGGCGGACCAGACACAGTGAAGGCTCTCGTCGACAACGCAGTGCAGGTCGCCGACATCTACACGACCTCACCTGATCTCGTCGCAAAGAAGCTCTTGGTATTGGAAGATCCAGAGAACCTGATCGCGGCGCAGAACGTGGTGCCGTTGCTCAACTCGAACATCTACAGTGAGAAACTGGCCAAGGTGCTCGACGAGATCTCGGCCGCTCTCACCACCAAAGACCTGATCGCGCTGCGCGACCGCGTCGAAGGCTCGGAGAAGGCCCAGGCCGCAACGGCGGCTATGGACTGGCTCACGCAGAAAGGCTTGCTGAACTAACTGATTGCGGGGCGCCGTCGCGGTTTCGCGGTGGCGCCCCGTTTATTGTCACCGAAGTGAACTCCCTGCGTCATGACCGTGCGCGCTGGGAAGTGGTTGGGCCGCTGCTCGACGAGCTCCCTAACGATCAGCTCGCTTCCGCGGACGGTACACCGCAACTACTGCGCCAAGCACTGCGCCCAGAGCTATCACGACAACCAGTTCGGCCAGTGGTGAGATCGCCGGCGAAATACTGGGGCCGCGCATCCATCCCACCGCGGAAATCACGATCGCAGCCGTGATAGTCAGCGCGAGCCCAACCCCAACGGTGAGTGCGGTAACTCGTGGCGTGAGGGGCTTTTCGGCGAGCATCCGGGACACGACAGGGGCAGCGGCGACGGCGATCACCGGTGCCAAGTGGTAGGTGGTCTCGGGGTTGATCCACGCCAACAGCGCCCACAAGGTGACAACGGCCGCACTACTGAGCACACCGAAACGCAACATCTAGCTCCCTCACTGCACGGCTCGTCAAACTTCTGTTTCGAGCGTACGCGCTGAGGATGAACCCGTCAGCAATGCAGCACACACAACGCGCTGCGGGGCAGTATTATCGCGGTGATGACTACTTTCTCTCGACGAGGTCTGCACGGGCACGTTGTTGATGTGCTCGGCCGACGCATTATGCGCGGCGAGCTAGTCTCGGGGGACATCATTGACCAGGATGCGCTGCTCACCGAATTTCAGGTGAGCCGCACGGTCATCCGCGAAGCCATCAAGGTGCTCACCACCAAAGGCCTCGTCGACGCCCGACCCCGCCTCGGCACCTATGTCACCGAGCGGGAACGCTGGCAGTTGCTCGACGGTGACGTCATGACGTGGCGATCGGAAGGGGTGCCCGACGCCCTGCTCGTACTTGAGCTGAGCGAGGTGCGCCAAGTTCTTGAGCCTGCCGCCGCCCGGTTGGCGGCGGTGCGACGCAGCGATGAAGAGTGTGCCGAGATTCAGGCCGCGATGTCCGCACTTGCTGCGACGTTCGCGAGCACCGAGGCTGAATCGCATGTGAAAGCTGACTTGGTATTCCACCGGGCCGTGCTTGCGGCATCCGGCAACGAACTGTTGGCACGCTTTGAGGTCGTGCTGGAACCAGCACTTCATGCGCGAAACGAGCTCGCGTTCGAAAACGAAACTACCACCCACTTCTTGGATTCTCATCAAGCTGTCGTCACCGCGATCGTCGCCCAGGACGCTGATGGTGCCCACGCCGCAATGCAGCTCCTCATGAACCAGTCGGCACGAGATTCTGAAACGATCGTGAGCACGGATGCTGCTGGCGCCGCCCTCGTGAAGGAACGCAAGCAGGCGCTCTAGTGGAGAAGGAAACAGGAATGACGCGCACCGTTCTGATCACCGGGGCAGCCCACGGCATCGGCGCTGCAAGTGCCCGCATGTTCGCGGAGAGTGGTGACGACGTCGTTGTCACCGACATCGATAGGGATGCCGCAGCCACCGTCGCCGATGAGATCCGTGCAGCAGGCGGAACCGCCACCGGCAACTTCCTCGACGTCTCAGACCCCGAAGCCTGGCAGGCGCTCTCGCGTGAACTCCGCGCCGCCAACCGCCCACCAGCAGTGATCGTAAACAACGCTTTCTTTCAGGTCGGGGGAGCCGCCCATGAACAGACCGAAGACGACTGGAGCAAGCAGCTCTCGGTGACCCTCTCCTCCGTCTACCGTGCAATGCATACCTTCCACGACACCCTCACCGAGGCCCGGGGCAGCATGGTCAACGTCTCGAGCGTTCACGGTGTGCTCGCCTGGGCCGAACAACCCGCCTACGCTGCAGCCAAAGGTGGCCTGATTTCCCTGACCCGCCAACTGTCGGTCGACTACGCACCACACGTGCGCGTTAACGTGGTGCTGCCCGGCGCGATTCAGACGCGCCAATGGAATCACCAGAGTTCTGAAGACCGCGAACTCGCTGGGCGACAGGCAACCCTGCAGCGACTGGGCACGCCAGGAGAAGTTGCCTCAGTCATCCAATTCTTGGCCAGCGATGGTGCATCGTATGTAACTGGAGCATCGTTGTTGGTTGATGGCGGCATGACGACCACGCTCGGCGCTTAGCCGCCGCTGACTACCACTCGGCGAGCACACCATCATCGTGGCGCCACACCGGGGAGCGCCACTGGTGCCCAACCTTGTCGGCGGCGCGCACGGCGGCTTCGTCAATGTCGATGCCGAGCCCAGGCGCAGTGAGGCGCTCGATGTAGCCGCTCGTGAAGTCGAACACACTGGTATCCATCAGGTATTCGAGTACGTCAGATCCGACGTTGTAGTGGATGCCGATGCTCTGTTCCTGAATAAGGAAGTTCGGTGTGTTGAACCCGATTTGCAAACTCGAGGCCAGCGCGATGGGGCCGAGCGGGCAGTGCGGCGCGAGTTGGGCGTCGAAGATGTCGGCGAGGGCGGCGATGCGGCGCACTTCGGAGATTCCTCCGGCGTGCGAGAGGTCGGGCTGCACGACGGTGATACCGGCTTGGAGGGGGCCGAGGAACTCGTTGCGGGAGTAGAGGCGCTCGCCGGTGGAGATGGGGATCGAGGTTGAGGCAACGATTCCTTCGAGCAAGTGTGACTTCTCGGGAACGACGGGCTCTTCAACGAAGAGGGGGGCGTAGGGCTCGAGCAGGGGCAGCACGCGACGCGAATTGGCGACGGTCATTCGTCCGTGGAAGTCGATGGCCATATCGCGGTCAGGGCCAAGAACTTCGCGTGCGAGGGCGGCTCGTTCGACGACCTCGTTGATGGCGCTGGCAGTGCCGATGGGCTTCATCCGCCCGCTGCCGTTCATCTTCACGGCGGTGAGTCCGGAGCTGACTTGTTTGGCGATGTTGTCGCGCAGTTCGGAGGGGTCGTCGCCGCCCACCCAGCCATACATGCGGATGCGGTCGCGCACGGCACCACCGAGAAGGTCGTGCACGGGAACGCCGTGGGCTTTGCCGGCGATGTCCCAGAGGGCCTGGTCGATGCCGGCGATGGCGCTGGAGGCGACAGGACCGCCGCGGTAGAAGCCGCCGCGGGTGAGCACTTGCCAGTGGTCTTCGATGCGGGTGGCGTCGAGCCCGATGAGGTATTCGGCGTGCTGTTCGACGGCGGCGCGCACGATGTCGGCTTGGCCTTCAACAACGGGTTCTCCCCAGCCAACAATTCCATCGTCAGTCTCGATGCGCACGAAGAGCCAGCGCGGTGGCACGAGGAATGTTTCGATGCGTGCGATCTTCACGAACAGGGCCCTTCGGTTGAGTAACTCTTATAATCATACTATTTCGCCACCGGGGCGGCTAGTGGCCGCTGAACGGACCCCGCGAACCTGTTCAGGACGGTCGGTGGGTGCTTAAAAACCGCCCCCTTTGGCGCTGTCTAAAGTGTTGCCCGAACTGCATCCGCTCGCTAGCCATTGCCGCGCATCCGTCTGGAAGAATGGATGCGGGCCAGCCATGTCACAAGCGTGCTGCCGAGCCCCGTAACACTGCAGTCGGAAGGAACCTGATGCAACGCGAACACAGCGACGAATTTGACCGGTGGAATGCCCGCCAAGAACTGGCCGAGGCAATGATCCCCCTCATCGGCGGGCTGTATCGCAACCACGGCGTCGTGACCTCAATTCACGGTCGCCGCCTCATCAACCAGTCGCCAGTCGAAGTCTTGAAGGCACACCGCTTCGCGCGCCAGCTCAACGAGAGCGAACTGCCGATAGAAGAGACCATGCCCGTCATGCTTGCGCTGTCAGCGATGCCGCTGAATCCGGCATCCATCGACCTCGCCAAGCTCGTGATTCGTTTTCGCGAAAACGGCGGCGCGCTCGATGAGTTCTTAGCTGCCGAGCTCGCGCCGGTGCTCAAGAACGGCAACGAATCCCGGCCAGCCGGAGCGGACGTTGTGCTCTACGGTTTCGGACGTATCGGTCGACTGCTCGCCCGCATCCTGATCTCCCACGCAGGCAACGGCGAAGGGCTACGTTTGCGCGCCATCGTCGTGCGCCGCGGATCAGACAACGACCTCGTAAAGCGCGCCAGTCTGCTGCGCCGTGACAGCGTGCACGGCCCATTCGAGGGCACCATCTCGGTCGACACCGACGCCAACACAATCCTCGCCAACGGCACCCTCATTCAAGTGATCTACTCGAACGACCCCGCCACGATCGACTACACCGAATACGGAATTTCGGATGCCATCGTCGTCGACAACACCGGCCGCTGGCGTGACGAAGAGGGCCTTAGTCAGCACCTCAAGTCGCAGGGAGTGAAGCGTGTTCTCCTCACCGCCCCCGGCAAGGGCGAAATCAAGAACATCGTTTATGGGCTCAACCACGACGCGATCGTCGATACCGACACCATCCTGTCTGCTGCTTCGTGCACGACAAATGCAATCTCGCCAGTGCTGAAAGCGATCCACGACGCCTACGGAATCGAGCACGGGCACGTCGAAACGGTGCACTCCTACACAAATGACCAGAACCTCACCGACAACTTCCACTCCGGCGACCGCCGTGGCCGCTCGGCACCGATGAACATGGTCATCACCGAAACCGGCGCCGCGAAAGCAGTTGCTAAGGCGGTTCCGGAGCTTGCCGGCTTACTCACTGGCAGCGCCATCCGGGTTCCCACCCCTAACGTGTCGATGGCGATCCTGAACCTCAACCTATCGACCGAAACCACGGTCAAGGAAGTAAACCGCTACCTGCGCGGGCTGTCGCTGGATTCGACCCTGCAACAGCAGATCGACTTCATCGATTCTCCCGAGGTGGTCTCGAGCGACTTCATCGGTTCACACCGTGCCGGCATCGTTGATGGGCTGGCCACAATCAGTTCTGGCAAAAATCTGGTGCTCTACGTTTGGTACGACAACGAGTTCGGCTACACCAGCCAGGTCGTGCGGGTGATCGAACATATGGGGCAAACGCATCCGCAAGTTATTCCCGAACGCGCCGCAGTCGGCTCATAATTTTCTGAACTGTGATGGTGTTACGAGCCGTGCTGACGCTGTGAGCGTAACAATGGAAAATTCCCAGTCGACGCATGCAAATATCGTTGAATGAACGAATCCGCTCTCCCAGTAATTGATCTCTCGCTACTTGATGGCAGCCCCGAATCGGCTGCCAAGTTTCGTGACGATCTGCTGTGTGCGACCCACGATGTCGGATTCTTTTACCTTGTCGGGCACGGCGTCGACGAGAAGTTGATGGATGACCTGCTTGCAGCATCCCGCGAGTTCTTTGACCTTCCCGAAGACCAAAAGTTTGCTGTCGAGAATGTGAACAGCCCGCAGTTCCGTGGCTACACCAGAGTGGGCGGCGAGCTGACCGAAGGCAAGACCGACTGGCGTGAGCAGATCGATGTTGGGCCCGAGCGCCCGGTCGTTGACAACGCTGCCGGGCTTGCCGACTACTGGCGTCTTGAAGGCCCCAACCTGTGGCCGGATGCCGTGCCTCAGCTTCGTGGTCTGGTGAACGAGTGGAACGACAAACTCAGTGCCGTCTCGTTGCGACTGCTGCGCGCCTGGGCTCAGGCACTTGGCGCGCCCGAGGACGCTTTCGACAATGCTTTTGCTGACAAACCGTTCCCGGTGATGAAGATCGTGCGGTACCCCGGCGAATCCAACCCCGAGCCCAAGCAGGGCGTTGGTGCTCACCGTGACGGTGGCGTTCTCACCCTGCTGATGGTGGAGCCCGGCAAGGGTGGTCTGCAGGTCGACTACAACGGTGAATGGGTGGATGTTCCGCCCAAGCCCGGCGCGTTCGTCGTGAACATTGGCGAAATGTTGGAACTCACGACTCAGGGTTACCTCAAGGCGACCCTGCACCGTGTGATCTCGCCGCTCATCGGTGACGACCGGATCTCGATTCCGTTCTTTTTCAACCCCGCCCTCGACACCGTGATGCCCCAGCTGCAGTTGCCGCCAGAGCTTGCCGCACAGGCTCGTGGTGTTTCGCTTGACCCCAACAACAGCCCGATCCTCGAAACCTACGGAGACAATGCGCTCCGCTACCGAATGCGGGCGCACCCCAATGTGGCCCAGATTCATCACGACGATCTGATCCAGGGCCCGCGGGGTGCGATCTAGCGAAATCGCTCGAAGTGTTTATCGTGCGGCCTGCCCGTGGGGTGGGCCGCACTTTCTCGCGTAAGCGTCATCGCGAGGTCCAAACCGCTGGTATAGTTTTCTGGTTGGCGAAAGTCAATGGTCTGCGCCCGTAGCTCAGCGGATAGAGCAATTGACTACGGATCAATAGGCCGGGGGTTCAAATCCCTCCGGGCGCACCAAAAAAAGCAGGTCTGACCAGCACTTTCTCGTGGGGTGCAGTCGGGCCTGTTTTCGTTTGCCCACACTTTGCCCACACTTCAAAAAGTTTTGGGTCGGATTTCGTTCGAAATCGGCCCATTTCGAACGTTCAGAAGCCAATGTTTCCGAGGGTTCGGCTGCACCTCGCGTAGTCGACCTATTGACCTTTGACCGTGTGGCTGGGGGCTTAGCCGTTCTCGATGTCCTCATGTGACCAAACCATAGGTCAGGTCAAAGAATCAACCAAACCAACAGCAGTCCCAAATGCTGTGGGTGTGACCCTGCTCTTGCTTTCGACTTGAGGTGTTTGGCCCGCACCCGAGTCCGTGCAACGGCGCGACGCGCACTCCCGAATCGGTCCCATTAGTGAAGATTCCCGCAGCCGGGACGACGACCTATCAATCGACACGATCGCGAAAGTAGCCCCGGAAACGCTCACTGCTGAGTTTGTTCCGTTTGCTCAAGAGAGCAGCTCCGTGCTGCAGCCGAGAAAGGCCGCGCGAGCGGCCGCTCAGGCGTCTAGATTCGGCCGCGGCGAATCGACTAATCGAGCAGACAACTCCGACCCGCTGCTGGAAGAGGCAGATAACCAACTAGTTGTACTGAACCGCCCTGGGTTTCGTTCCTAGGTTTTCTCTTGGGAAGCGGTCGCTCTCAAGAGTGATTCAGCATCAGCGTAGTACTCGTTCTCGGCTTCGGTCGGGGTGCGGTAATCGAGCTCGGAATGAAGGCGCTGGGCGGCGCAGGGATGGCCGACCGCTCGTCCCGCCCACACCGCAGCCCGAACCGGACCTCGCAGGAAATGGTGCGCAAGATCGGGCATCTGCGGTGGAAGCAACGCCTTGGACCGGTCGCGATCGGGTGGAAGCTGGCGATGCCGGCATCGACCGTCCACGCGGTACTCGTGCGGTGCCGGTTGAACAGGCTCCATCACGTCGATAAACGCACCGAGGAAGTCGTTCGCCGGTATGAACACGACCACCCTGGGTCGATGATCCATGTCGATGTGACCAAGTTCGGCAACATCCCCGATGGCGGCGGGCACCGGTTTGTGGGCCGGCAACAAGGGGAGAAGAACCGTGCGGCCACTCGTGGTGCATCGCGAAGCGACGGGAACAGAAAACGAATCGGCAAAGCGTTCGTACACACCGTCATCGATGACAATTCCCGTGTTGCCTACGCCGAGATCCACGACGACGAAACAGCCGCCACTGCGATCGGAGTGTTGCGCCGGGCGGTGTCGTGGTTCGCGGCCCGCGGCATCACCGTTCAACGTGTTCTCTCAGACAACGGCTCCGCCTACAAATCCCACGCCTGGCGTGATGCCTGCGTCGAGCTAGGGATCACCCCGAAGACGACCCGCCCTACCGACCCCAGACCAACGGAAAGATCGAACGTTTCCACCGCACCATGGGCGAAGGCTGGGCATTCAAACGGTTCTACGCCACCGAATCAGCACGTCGCAATGCCCTCCCCGGATGGCTTCACGAATACAATCACCACAGGCCCCACACTGCAATCGGAGGCCACCCACCCATTAGCCGATTAACTAACCTCCCTGGGTAGTACAACTAGTGGGTCGACTATTGGGTTCACTCGTCTGCTGCGGGGGTGAGGAATTCGGGGAGCATGTCTCGCGCTGCGTTGCGGATACGACTGATCTCCCGTGGTGTTGCCGTCGCGTGAGGCCAGCGCACGTGACCGACGTCGCCGAGATGGCCACCAGCCATTGCGAGTGCTTTGTCGAGTGTGACGTTTGAATAATTCTTTGCGATCAACGGGGCCAGGGCAACGGTGAGAAATGTATTGATCTGAGCCTCCACTCGCAGGCCCCATTCTGGGTCTTCGATGCTGCGACTGGCCCATTCCACCGCGCCACTTGGGTGTAGGCAAGCGACATTGGAGTAGGCGCCGCGTGCACCTTTTGTCAGCCCCGTGGCCACATGGTGGCCCGGTACGAACACTGAGATCCGGCGTAGGGTTGCAGCCATCAAAGTGTACCAATCGTCATCACCGTCGGCCACCTTCACCCCTACGATTGCGGTGAATTCTTGAGTCAGCACATCGAGTTCGGCGGGTCCGAGAACGTTCTTCGCGTGTGGCGGGTTGTAGAGCACAAGACCGACACCATCCGCAGTTTCGGAGTACGTAGAAATGACCGACCGGATCTCGTCGGTGTTGAGGCAAACCCAGTCGGGAAGGATGATTTGGATTGCTGACGGCTTTATCTGCCGTGCACGCTTGATCCGATCTAGCGCCATGATCGGACTCGGGTGACTGGCACCGAGCTGGAATGGGACCCCTGCGGTTTCGCAGCGCTTCGCAACCGCAGTAGCTACCGCTTCCCATTCTTTTTCCGTCTGGTTGAAGAACTCTCCGGCGGTACCGTGGGTATAGATTCCCTCCGGTTTTGCCGCGATGATCAGGTCAAGCTCGCGATCAAGTGCCTCAAGGTTGAGAGTGTCGTCATCGTGAAACGGTGTTAGGACCGTAGCCCAAGTGCCGAAGATTTCGGGTGCTGTCAATGCGCGCATGAATCTCAAACCCTCCAGTTGTCTGATATCGTATCAATCGAACATTGTCGCAGATCTATAGAAACTGCGCTCCTCTCGTGATGGTAGAAGACACTTTGGTCAAAGAATCCATAAGACGTATCCGGTGAGCAGTCCCCTATATGTGCGCGCTCAGAGCCAGCTGAAGAACTACATTCGCGACCACAACCTCGGGCCGGGCGAACGGCTTCCGTCAGAGGCAAGACTCGCCGAGCTCTTCGGTGTCAGCCGCGGCGCGATGCGCGAGGCTACTCGCAGCCTCCAGACCCTCGGTGTCATCAAAGCGTTACACGGCAACGGTCTTTACGTGGCGGCGTTTTCTTTCAAGCCGATCCTCGAGCAGTTGCCTTACGGCTTGGCCGACGGATGCACCCAGTTCACCGAGATCCTTCAGGCCAGGGAAGCCCTTGAGATGGGGCTGATGCCAGCCGTCGCGGCGTTGGCGACAACGGAAGACCTCGACCGCTGTTCTCGGCTGGCCGACCTCATGAAAGAGCTCGAGGACACTGGCGAGTCGTCATTGGAGATCGATCGTGACTTCCACCTTTCTCTTTACGCGTCCCTTGACAACTCCCTGGTCAATAATCTCATCGAGATCTTCTGGGAGCTATATCGTCGGCTCGAGGGAAGCCTTCCCATTGTCGGTAGCTCGGCACGTAGCGCGCTCCTCCATACAGCAATCATCGAAGCACTACGGCAAGACGACGGCACTTTGGCCATGTCCCGAATGCGCGAGCACTTCGACGATGTTCGTGCCCGAGTGCACACCCTCGAAGCTAACTTGCTGACTCGGGATAGTTCGAAGTCGGAGTAGAGCAACCGTGCTCGCGGATGCTTCGTCTCCGATTTCGGTTTGAGGCGGTTCGTGTCGCTGTGTTAGTGCGCGCTCCGCCGAAACCTTTTGCTGGCCGTTGATGACTCTATTGGTTCTGTCGCTCCCGTGTCTGGAGCCAGCAGTAGCATCGGCGCCGACCACCTATTCATTCTCAACAGTGTCCGCAGGCTGCTTGCGAAAGCGCTCTTTTCTGTGCTTCGGCAGCAGTCCGAGGGGGTAAGAATATTTGCGAGATTGCTCCACTGCTATTCGATGCCGTGAGTCTTGTGCTGGATGTTCACGCAGGAGTTTTATCACGCTGGTTCCGAGCTGGGTCGGCGCGCTCGGCATCGTTATCTCCGACTGGTGCGCTAGCTGGGCAAACGTTCGATGGTTCGCCCATCCGAGAAGTTTTCAGGAGTCCTTGACCGTTAAGCGGCAACTCACCTATAGTGAGAGATTAGATATCTAATAACTAAGATATCTCCCTGATCTATCTCAAAGTGGAGGTAAAAAATGGTTCTCTCAAATCGCCGGCCCCGGTCCAAAACGAAGATGCGCGTTCTCGTGGGTATGGCACTCTGAAGTGGCCCCACCTTTGAGGCTTTTAGTCGTTTGAAGTGGCCCCACCCTCGACCCACCCGTAGCGTTCTTTTTGTCGACCAAGACGAA
>NZ_BAAAKW010000054.1:0-11601 GCF_039527955.1 Rhodoglobus aureus
CCGCTGCAACGTCCTCTACGCCATGATGCGCGACGGCACACTCTACGAGAACGAACCGAAAAAACACGCCCTCGCCGCTTGACAAAAACATAGGGGCACCCCCCCATAGCCGTGGTGGATATTCCAGTCGCCGTTCTGATCGGTGCAGTCAGCGGGCTCGGGACGGGCACATCCACGCCACGAATCAGCGCACCCTGCGCGGTCCGTCCAACCCGGGCAAAGATACTGCCTCAGCACAACCGTGTAGGCTCCTGCCCATGAATGCTGCACCTCGGCTGCTACACACGACTACGACAGTCATGGCGGCAGTGCTGCTGATGGTCGGTTGTGCGGCAAATACACCCCAAGCAGACACTCCGATCGATGCCGCATCCGCCGCTCGCCAGCTCGACCCCGAAGCCTTCGCTGCAGAGGTCGCCAGTGGCGACCGCTTCGTCATGAACGTGCACACTCCCGACGAAGGTGGAATCGAGGGCACCGACGCCGACATCCCGTTCGATCAGCTCAAAGAGCGCGCCGCGGAGCTACCGCAAGACCGTACGGCCGCGATTGCGGTGTACTGCATGTCCGGGGGGATGAGCGAGATCGCGGCCGAAACCCTCGCCGGAATGAGCTACGTTGACCTGGTGGAGTTGCGCGGAGGCATGATCGCGTGGGAGGCAGACGGCCGACCGCTGCTTGCTCCGGCCGCAAGCCAAGGATCAGAAGAGCTTGGCCGGGATTCATGAGCGGCGCAAAGTCACGTCCCGGAAAGGGTCAGTCGCAGGGAGTACGCCGCGTACAAGGAAGTACAGGAACGCCACGGGGCCCGGTAAAGATGACGCCTTCGAAGTCCCCGCCGACCAGCAATACAACGACGCCGCAAGCACGGGGCGATGGCAATTGGGTCGTGTTCCTGCGTCACGTCACGATGGCTGTCGTGACTGCGCTCCTCGTTTTCGGGTTCTGGTCGACTCGGATGGAATGGACAGCGGACATGCGCCTGTGGCGCGCCATCGGAGACGCTGCGATCGTGTTGCTCTTCGCCGCCTTGGCCCTGGGTCCGGCGGCGAAGCTGTCAGCACGCGCGGGCAACGGGCTATCTTGGCGCCGGCCGCTCGGCATCTGGGCGGCTCTTGCTGCCCTCACCCATACCGTACTGATCATCGACGGCTGGGCGCAGTGGAGCATCCAGCGTTTTCTCGGCTTCGAGTATGTGCCCCAGCTAGGCCGCGAGGCGCGACTGGAGCCGGGGTTCGGGCTTGCTAACCTGATCGGACTCGTCGCAGTGATCTGGATGGCCGTGCTGCTGGCTACATCGTCGGATCGGGCAGTGCGGTACCTTGGCCCCGCGGGTTGGAAGTGGGTCCAGAGCGGCGTCTACATCGTGTTCTACCTCTCCGTACTCCACTCAGGCTATTTCCTGTTTCTCCACTACACCGCGTCGTTCCACCGCACTGTGCCCGATCCGAACTGGTTTCGGTTCCCGTTGCTAGCACTCGGGGCGATTGTCGTGGTGCTGCAATGGTGGGCGTTCACGCGCTCGGTTCGCCAGCACCGATCGAGAAGGATCTCAGCGACCGCATCGAGCTGAGTGCGATGAGGCTTAGTGCTCACTGTACAAGCCGGTTCACCCTACGAGCGGCAGACCAAACGCGGCGAGCACTGGGCCCGCGGCGATCCCGATAACGAGAATCACCAGCGCTCCCATGACGGCGGCCCGAGAAGCCCACAGCCGCTGAGGTCTAGATACAGGCACATCCGCTCCAACGCGCACGAACATCGGCGCTAGCCAGCGGAGGTAGTAGAACAAACTTGCGGCGGTGTTGATCGCCGCGACGACCACGAGCCACGCCAAACCACCGTCCCACGCCGCGGTAAAGGTAGTGAGCTTCCCGACGAAAATGGCGGTCGGCGGGGTCCCTACGAGTCCGAGGAGGCTTACAACGAGAGCTCCAGCGAGCCACGGGTGTGCGACCGCGACGCCGCGGTAGTCCTCGATCGAGCGGCGCTTTGGCAGCGCTGCAATGACCGCGAAGGCGGTGATGTTTGACGCGGCGTAGCCCGCGAGGTAGAGCAGCAGGGAAGGCAGTGCAAGATCTGCCCGTCCTGCGACCGCCACCGGGAGCAGGAGATAGCCAGCCTGACTTACCGTCGACCAGCCCAGAAGCCGCTTCACATCGGTCTGCCAGAATGCCGCGAGGTTGCCGAGCGTCATGCTCGCAGTCGCGATGATGGCGACTAACAGAGGCCAATCGACGTTGTCGGGAAGCAGTTCGAAGAAGCGATAGGCGGCGATGAGAGCACCAAGCTTGGGAATCGAAGCGAGGAACGCCGCAACCGCTGTTCCGGAGGCCTGCGTTGCATCGGGCACCCAGAAGTGGCCGGGAACCCCGCCCGCCTTGAACATCAGCCCGGCCATGACCCCAACGATCCCGGCGAGGACGGCCGCAGGTGGGGCATCGCCGAGCGCCGACTGCAATTCGGTATACGAGGTGCTTCCGGTGATTCCAAACAGTATTGTCACCCCGAGCAACATCGCGATGCCCATGAGCGCGCCGATCAGATATGTCTTGAGTGCTGCCTCGGCGGCACCAGGCAACCTGCTCATTCCGACAAGGGCATAGAGCGGGATGCTCGCGAGCAAATATCCGGCGGCGAGCACGAGAAGATCATTGGCGCCCGCCATCGCGATGGCTCCGAGTGCGGAGAGCATCATGAGCGTGTAGGTCTCGCTCTCCCTAGCAGTTCCACCGAGCTCCTCGACACCGAGTATGAGCACGAGGATCGTCGCCAGCGGGATGATGATCCGCGCTGCCCCGGTCGCGACATCCACCGCAAAGCCGCCCTCAAAAATCGTCATTGCGGGGGAATTCAGTCCAGCCACCGCGGCTGCCGCAGCCAGCAGCAGGGCTACGATCGCAACGGATCGCGTCACTACCTGCCGATCTCGGGGAAGGAACGACCCCGCAAGCAGCACGATCACCGCACCCGCGAGCACAAGGATCTCCGGTAGGAGCGCGAGGGTATCCCGTTGCATGTTCACGTGAACGCTACCTGCTGACGAGGTCGACGATTACGGATGACGCGGGCTCGATGATATCCAGCAGGAAACGTGGCACGATCCCGATGACCACGGCAAAGATCAGGAGTGGGGCGATCGCCAGAATTTCCCTCCGATCGAGGTCGCGGAATCCTGTGGACAGCCCCCGCGTCTCGCCGGTGAGCATCCGCTGCAGCGCTCGCAGAAACAGCGCGGCCGTGATCAGAATGCCCGGAAGTGCAAGCGCGGTCAACGGAACAGGCCCAATGCTGCCGGTGAAGATCTGGAACTCGGCGATGAAACCACTAAACCCTGGTAGCCCGAGGGAAGCGAAGGCCGCTATCGCGAAAAAGGTAGCGTAGCGGGGTGCCGGAGCCGCGAGTCCACCGTAGGAGCCGATGTCATAGCTGCCCTTGCGGTCATAAAGCACCCCCGCAAGAAGGAACAGCGCGCCAGTGATGAGTCCGTGGCTAACCATTTGGACGACCGCTCCGGTGACAGCAACCTCTCTCGCTTGGGCGGCGCTGTCGCTCACGACACCGGCTGCACCAACGGCCAGAATCACGTAGCCCATGTGGTTGACGGAAGTGTAGGCGATCATCCGCTTGAAGTCGGTCTGGGCGAGCGCGACGAGTGCTCCGTAGAGGACCGAAACGATGCCCACCACGACGACTAGCCATGCCCAGTCTTGCCAAGCGTCCGGCAGCATGGGCATCGCAATCCGCAGAAAACCGTAAGTGCCCATCTTGAGCAGGATGCTTGCCAGCACGACCGAACCGATCGCGGGAGCATCCGTGTGAGCGGGCGGAAGCCACGTGTGGAACGGGAACGTCGGCGTCTTGATGGCGAGGCCGAGGAACACGGCTGCGAGCACGAACCCGCCGATGACTGGCTGATCACCGAAGGGTGGGTTTCGTGCAAGCTCGACCATGTCGAATGTCTTCGCGACCGAACCTAGGTAGAGACCAATGAACCCGACGAGCAATGCGAGCGAGCCGAGGAAGGTGTATAGGAAGAACTTCAGCGCTGACCGGGCGGCGTTGCCGTGGCCCCAACCGGCGATCACGAAGTACATGCCGACGATCGAAAGGTCGAAGAATACGAAGAAGAGAATGAGATCTTGCGCAGCGAACACACCGAGGCTCGCTGTTTGGAGGAAGAGGAAGAGGGCCGCTTGCGGTCGGGGTCGGTCAGTGTCGCGAAGCGCGAACACGGCGCAGACGACGAAGATGAGCGAGGTGAGCGCGACGAGAGGCAGCGACAGCCCGTCGACCCCGAGGTGATAACTGCTACTGACGTTCGGGATCCACGGCACCTGCTCCTCAAAGGCTAAAGCCCCAGCACCCGGGTCGCGATAGGCCAGCCATAGGCCG
This sequence comes from Rhodoglobus aureus, assembly GCF_039527955.1. Taxonomy (NCBI): domain Bacteria; kingdom Bacillati; phylum Actinomycetota; class Actinomycetes; order Micrococcales; family Microbacteriaceae; genus Rhodoglobus; species Rhodoglobus aureus. The sequence goes on from NZ_BAAAKW010000054.1 coordinate 4,396, forward strand.
ACCACCAGCCCGAGGTCGATGAGAGTGACGACAATCCAGATTCGCCGGGCTGCGACGTCTGAGATACGGGGCATGGTCGCGAGTACGATCGCGGCGAACACCGGAAGGAATACGATAATACTGAGCATGAGTTACCTTATGAGAAGGGTCAGGATGAAGACAGCCGCAAGGGTGATCGCAATCTGGGCGTAGTACTGATGAATCTTTCCAGTCTGAGGACGCCTCGCCAAACTGCCGAGTCGTCGTATGTGGCGCGCGAGACCTGCGACGGCGCCATCGATACCCCGATCATCGGCACGCGCCGCACGCAGGCCTGCGAGAATACTCGCTCGCGCGGTCGCGTCGACCGCCGCATCGAGCCCGGCATCGTCGAAGAGACCGAGCCGTCGGGAGCCGCTCACAGCTGCCCGTGCGGTCCGATGTAGACCGCGGTCGAGGATGCCGTCGTCGAATCTCGCGAGCGCGCCACTGAGCACAAGTGTCGGCCGAACAACGACGACGTGTACGGCCTTCTCGAGACCGAGCCAGTTCACCGCCCAGGCTGGCTGCGGCAGACGTCGTCGGAGTCCGATCGCGACGAGAGCGAGCATCGTGAGCGCGAGCACTGCCGAACCGGCGAGCTCGATCACGCTCGGTGTCGCAGTGCCTTCCTCCCCCAGCATCGCTTTCAGCGGCTCACTCACCGGCGGCAGTGCCAGAATGCCGAGCAGTGCCGCGCCGGTCGCGAGCACGATGAGCGGGATACGTTCGCCGCGGCCGATGCGCCGCGTGCCAAGCTGCTCGTCGTCATATCCTGCTTCGGTCGTCTCATCCGCTCTCCCCCACACGATGACGAGTGCCTTTCCAGAATAGATCGCCGAAAGCGCCGCCGCAGCGAGGCCGACAATGTAGAGCACAGGGCTCATCTGAAGGGTGACAGCTAACAGTTCATCTTTGAGCGCCCAGAGCGACAACGGAGCGATGCCGGCGAGCGATAGGAGACCGACGCTGAATAACACCCCGACTAGTGGCCAGCGGCGCGCAGCACCACGGAGCGCGAACAACTGTTTGGTGCCGAGCGCGGCAAGCCACGCGCCTGCAACGAGGAAGAGCAGGGCTTTGGTGGAGGCGTGCGCAACAAGATAGCTCGCACCGCCCGCGATCGATCCGACCCCCGCGGCAAGAACGACGAAGCCAAGTTGGGCCGCGGTTGATGCTGCAAGCAGCTGCTTGAGGTCGCGTTGAGCCACCGCAACCGCTCCGAGCAAGAGCGCGGTTAGTGCTCCGATCCACGCCACTGTGGTGCTCGCCCAGCTCGTTACCTCAAGCAACGGCGCCACGCGGAGAAGCAAGTAACCGCCCATCGCAACCATTGCGGCCGAGTGCAGCAGAGCACTGACCGAGCTTGGCCCTTCCATCGCGCGCGACAGCCACGAGCTAAACGGTAGTTGCGCAGCCTTTCCGAGGGCGGCGGCGATGATGCCTGCCGCGATAATGTCTCGCCAGGGCGAAGACGCAGCGGGTAGGTCGGCGAGTTCAAGACTGGCGCCTCCGATAAGCGCGGCACCCGCGGCGAGATAGAGACCGAGATCGCCCGCCCTCGTCATGGTGAAGGCGACGAGTCCCGCCTGGACACGCCGGTCATCACGCCATTGGAAGCCGATCAGTGCCCAAGACATCGCCCCCATAATTTCCCAAGCAAACAGTAGCGTTGTGAGCGTCGTCGCGGTCACGGTCACGGCGACGGCGGCGGCAAAGATCAGCATGAGGCCGTGAAATCGTTCCGGCGACTCTGTTCCTTCGGCTGCCGCAAAGATCAGCACGAGCAGGGTGGCGATCGCGACGACAGGAAGCACGAAGGCGGAGAGCCCGTCGATGGCAAGCCCCAGCGGCGCGCCCGCAACGAAGGGAATCTCGAAGGCGGAGCGTGTATTTGCCACGACTACGGCGAGCGCAGCCGTTACCGTCGCGGTCGTGAGCGAGACCGGGATCGCGACGGTGCGTGCGCGCGGTCCGACGACACAGAGCAGAATTCCGGATACCGCGGGCAGCAGCACGACGAGAGCAAGGGCGAGCACACTCATCCGGATAGGTCCGTTGCCGAGTCGGTCATATCTGATCCGCGGGAACGATGCAGGAGGGTGGCAACTGCGAAGCCCATCGCCATCTCGACGGTCATCGCAGCGATGACGACGAGCAGTAGCACTTGGCCGTCAGGGGCTGGCGCGAGGAACCACCAGAAGGCACCGGCCGCAAGGATGACGCCGTTGAGCATCAGTTCGAGCCCCATCATGACCATAACGACCACTTGTTGGGAGAGCGCACCGAACAGACCAACGCTGAATAGCGCGGCAGCGACAAGAAGAACCGCTTGGAGTGTCATCGGCCGAGACCTCCTTGCATCGGATCGTCGGGTCTTCCACGTTTCAGGTCGTCGCCCCAGCGATCGTACCGCCCGCGTGGGTTTGCGATCACGAGCCCAGCGATGATCGTGGCGAATAGCACAGGGCTGATGGTGAGCATCGCGAGCATCTTCGGACCCATGATCGCCTCGCCGAGCGATACGGTGAGGTCTGCGGCGGGTGCGCCGATACGTGCGGGCCACGGGATAAGCAGGGCTCCTGCGGCTAGAAGAACGAAAGTTCCTGTCGCCAGAACCGCCGACCAGCGTTTGTTGTGGGTCATATCCATCGGCATGAGAGCCGGATTCATCCCCATGTACATCACCATATACACGGCCATAATCGCCATCTCCATGACCATCATGAGAATCGTGATGATGCCGATGTACTCGAGGCCGACCATCACGAGCATGATTCCGACGGCGATGAACGAGACCGCCAAGGCGTAGGTTGCGCGCGCCATCGAGTTGACCAGGAAGACGGCGGCACCGGAGGCAACGGACACAACCGCGAGCGCCCAGAACAAGATATCAATCAGCATCGTCAGCTCCCCAGTGTGATGGTCGCAACGATCGCGACGATGAGTACCTGCAGAAGAGCCGCCGGCAACACGATGATCCAGGCAACCTCGGCAAACCGATCAGGGCGGATCGTAGGCACTCGGTGACGGATCGCGATGAAGGCGGCGAGCACGAGCGCAGTCTTGACGATCGTCCAGAGCCAGTCGGGCAGTAGCGGGCCCGCTCCGCCGCCGAGGAAGAGTGGAACGGCGAACGCGGCACCGGCGGTGAGCACCGCGTAGCGCCCGGCGAGGATGAGTAGTCGGTCGACACCGGAAACGTCGGTGAGAAAACCGCCAGCGATGTCCCGCCCCACTGCGGTGGCGTAGGGCCCCCAACTCGAGAAGGCGATGACACTGCTGCAGAAGATGACAAAGGCGATGGGCATCCAAATCACGAACCACAGGTCCTGTTGAGCAGTGACAACGTCGCCGACCCTCAAACTTTGCGCCGCAACTGCTGGAGTGATCAGCGCAAACATCAGCGGCAGCTCATACGCGACAGCGAGCGAGAGAAAACGGTAGCCCCCCACGAGCGAATGCGCGCTGTTGGCCCCCCAGCCGATAAGCCAGAACAGCGCCCAGATCATGACATCCATCGTGTTAAACCACACGACACCGACGTCTAGGTCGGCAAGGGTCCATGGCCCGAGCGGGATGACCAAGATCTTCAGAAGCGCGACCACTACGAGGCCGCCCGCGCCCACCCGCCAGAGCAGAACATCCGCCGCGACGGTTACCTGACGTCGCTGTCTCAGTAACCGCGCGGCCTCGGCGAGCGGTGCGCTCGCTCCGGAGAGGAACGGTCGGCCAACGGATCGGCCCACGAGAGCACCGTTTAGCCCGGCTCCCGCGAGCGCAAACAGCAGCAGGCCTAGCGGAGCAAGCACTGCCCACACTGGACTGACCTGCACGATTGCGTCAGCCATGAATGGCTCCATCGTCCACAGCACCGCCGTGGACACTATGGCCGCCGTTCGCATCGCTGTGATGGGCATTGTGCGGGGAGGCATCGTATGAAGGGACGGCTGAAGTATCGAGACCGAGACCGGCAATGAGCAGGCGAGCCGTTCCAAGATCCGTTCCGCTGAGGAGTTCCGGCAGCGTCGCGAGGCGGTTCTGAGTCTCCTGTGCCGCCTCAGCGCCTGTCAGCGGACTCATCCGAAATTTCCCCGTGCCAGCAAGCTCGGTCGCCTCGCGCAGCCATCCGATCAATCGAAGGCGGATGTCGCCGCTGAACTTATTGCCAGATAATGCAGTGGTATCGGTGTCCTTGCTTGCCACGTCCACATTTACTCCCTTAAGGGACCAACGCAGCACAACGGAACGCTCCACGCGTCGACGCAACCGATCGAGAGCCACTGCCTGGTCGGACATGACTACGCCACCAACCGCGGCGTCGCGGAGCCGGCAAGCACTTTGCGCAGCAGAGCCCCACCCTGCAAGCGCGAGCAGCTGCACTGACTGGTCGCAGAGCCGAATGATTCTCTGCCGAGGCTCCGCCGCAATAGGCGTCTCGAGCTTCGCCGACCTCGATGCTGCGGCAAGAATCCGGGCTTCTGCGCTGACAATCACATCGCCCTGTAGTACGCACTCGACGACGAGCCCGGCAGGCCAATGCGATAGCACCGGGCCAAAGGGCACGGTGAGTACATCCATCTCCAGCCCATCTCGATCATCACCGCCGCCTGCGAGGGGAATACCGTGAATTAGCATCTCCATGTTCTCGTGGCCCATGCCCGCATGATCCATGCCCGCTTCGTCTGCACCGTCCGCCATGTGCATGCCTTCGTGCATGTCAGGACGCGCAGCTACGGAACCGGCATCGGCATCGGCGGGGGCCATCTCATGTGCGCCGTGTTCCTCGTGGCCGACGGCATCCGGTTGAGAATCGTCCGGGACTGAGGATCGAGATCTGGATACGGCGTCGTGGCGCTGTCGGGAATCATCAACCAGGTCTGCCACGGCAGCATCGAGCGAGACAGCTATGCGGGCTGATGCGGTGAAATTCACGAGAGTCCGCGGTCCGGGAAGCTGATTCCAGACTCGGTCACAGACTGCACGGAGCTCCTCCCCAGGAGTCCCGCATATTGCGAGCAGGTCGGCATCTGCCGGGGAGAGAGCGCTAATCCAGCCGCGCCGGTTGAGCTCCGCCTCAAGCAGCATCCGTGTTTCGCTCCAACCGGGTACCTCGACGATCAGAACGTGCACAGCAGTGGCAGCTAGTCGCGCGACCTGCGAGGTCACACCCATCGCAGGGAGCCTTCCCGCCATGCCCAGATGACACCAACCATGAGCAGCCCGAGGAAGACGAACATCTCAATGATTGCTGTGGGGCCCTCATTGACCACGACAACCGCCCATGGATACATGAAGAGCATCTCGACATCGAAGGCCAGAAAGATGAGGGTGAGTGGATACCAGCGGGCGTGATAGCGGGAGAGGGCGTGCTCCCGGGGCTCCCACCCCGACAGGAACGGCATGACCTGAATCGGGTCTCGCGATACCGCCGTGGCTCGTGCCACAAGGTAAAGAATGCCGATACCGGCCATAGCCACCCCGAGGATCACCGCGACACTGATGTAGGCCGACATGCCTTCTGGCCTCCCTAGCTGCGCGGGTGTCAAGCAGCACCGATTTCACGCAATCGGTACAACGAAGATACGTGGGTGACTTTACCAGTGCGTCCGCAATCAACAAAGCACACGAATGCTTTCGCCTACTGTGCCAATGCGCCCCTGCAGCTCACAACGGCCGTGCCCCATACTCGGGTCAGGAGGAACGAAGTATCGTTCGCAACCTCCACCGACGGCACTCTCATTGCGCGGTCCCGGCACCGCCGGCTGGAGCGCCGCTGACGAGTCGCAAACTAGAAATATTGCGGCTTGTCGCCCCGGGCACAGCAGCGACGAGTGCTCCGTCGAACTCTCTATGAGTATCCGAACCGTTGAACGCCACGTCTCGAACGTCTCTGGGGAACTCTCTATCACCGGCAAGTCGGCGCGGGCTGCCGCTGACCACCGAAGACGTTCTCACGCTCGCGCGAGGTGCCTCCGTCTGATCGTCACAGCTACGCGTGTGCTCACCACAGTTAAGCGTCACCTCCCGTCAGGCGGTGCTTTTCTGCGTGCCGAGTGGGTGCGATGCAAGCTACTTAGAGGCGTGGCGACTAAGGAAGTTGTACTAGCGACCGATGATCGTCGTTCGGCAGCACATCGGCCGTTGCGGTGATCACAAGGTTCTGTAGGAAGAGGTCGGCCCAGTGGTTGGTGAGGAACGCGACATCCGCCGCATCTCGGCCCGTGGCAATACGCACGAGTGACTGCCTCGGAGCGAGCCCTGTGGAGTCAACAACCCACCACGCGCCATCTACATACGCTTCAGCTACGGCGTGAAAATCCATCGGGCTGAGCCCTGGCGCATACACCGAGGCGTAGCGAGCCGGCACATCTTTTGCTCGCAGCAAAGCAATTGTGAGGTGCGCATAATCGCGGCATACGCCTCGTCGGGCTAACAGCGAGTGTGCCGCACCATCGGTCGCCTGAGAAACACCCGGTGTGTAGCGAAGACTCTGCGACACCCAATCGCGCACTTCCTGAACCAACTCGTGGCCGGTCTGGGTCGGGAATTGCGCGCGAGCAGTGGCGATGAGCACATCAGACTCGCAGTAGCGGCTTGGGCGCAAATATTCGACTCGGTCGATGTCGTTGAGCGGCGCGGCTTCGGGGGTTGCCCCGACCGTGGCAGCGTAATCCACGACAAGACGCCCGGGCCCAGCAATAAGTGTGTGCAGGCGGGTACCGCGCGCATCGACCAGCTCTGTGGGCTGCTGAGGCACACCGTCCAATATGAAATCAAGGGACTCGGATGCGGTCGGCCAGAGCGCAGACACGGCAAGGCTAAACACCATTTCGGTGCGACCACGAAGGTCAAGTTCTTGGTGGGACGAAACGGTACGCAACATGGTTCGATAATGTCACGAGAAGCTGAAACGGTCATCAGAACAGCGTGCTAATTGTTGGGGCGATTGCTTGATAAGCTAATCTCCTTGCCTTCGTAGCTCAGGGGATAGAGCGCCGGTTTCCGGTACCGTAGGTCGGGGGTTCGATTCCCTCCGGGGGCACTGTGTGATGTCGCGGGACATAGTTCGCATATGTCTCGCGACATTGTTCATTCCGGCGGCTTTCTCGCCTCTGGTTAGGGCTGTTTTCGTTTGGCTTGGTAGTTCTTGTTTGGGTCGATTGTGTAGTCGCCGAGTATTTCTCC
>NZ_BAAAKW010000055.1:0-12199 GCF_039527955.1 Rhodoglobus aureus
CTGACGACCAGCAAGAAAGGACCAGCAGCCAGACCATCCTCGCGCGCACTCTCAAATGATTCCACGAATCAATCCTCGCGCGCATCTTGACATGATTCCTCGGGGGGGTCACCTAGTCGCGGCGCGCGGCTTACAAGGAGACAGCCCAGCGTGGGTAAGATGGTGACGTGAACATCTTTGGTTTCGTAATCTCATTGGCGCTCTTTGTCGGCGGAATTTACATGATGGGCGAAGCTTTTTATGTAGAGGGCCTTGAGTCGGTCGTCTTCATGGGCGGCCTGCTCATCACATGCCTCGGTGTGTTCATTCCTGTTCACATCATGAAGCGCATCGACAGCTAGTCGGCCATGGCGAGCTTTCTGAGCCGGCTCGCGCCTCTTGCGTTGACCCTTCGGGGGTCAAAGCGAATGTTTAGCGATCCGCGAAAGACACTCGAGCGGGTTGAGCATCTTCGACTGCATCCAGCGAAAGCTGAGCCGCGTGCATCCATTTCTCGTCACGTAGACGTCACATCCCGCGTAATCGACGGGTGGACCGTGTTCGATGTATCCGCACGGTCGGGCAGCAATCCTGCGCGCGCAGTCTTTCTTCACGGCGGTTGCTACGTCTTTGAGATTGATTCGTTGCACTGGCGGTTTGTCGCACAGCTCGTTCGCGAAACGGGAACGACAATCAGCGTGCCCATCATGCCGCTTGCCCCAGCAGGGCAGGCATCCGTGGTTGTAGACAAAGTTGCCAACCTGGCGCAGTCGCTGATTGCCGAGGTCGGTGCCGGCAAAGTCAGCCTGATCGGCGACTCCTCCGGCGGCGGTATGGCGCTCGCCGTGGCGATGGAGCTTCGGGATCGAAAGCACGAACTTCTCCGCGCGATCGTTCTTTCTGCACCCTGGCTAGACGTCAGTGGAACAGATCCCAAGCTTGCCGAGATTGCACCACGTGATCCTTGGCTCGCAGTTCCTGGGACCAAAGCGGCCGGTGCCCTCTATCGCGCAGAGTTGCCCGAATCTGACTGGCGAGTAAGCCCGATCCACGGTGACCTTGTCGGTCTAGGCCCAATCACCGTATTCACGGGAACGCGGGACATCGTGCACGCCGACGCGCTGCGTCTACTGGCGAAAGCCGAAGAGCAGGGGATTCAGATCGACTTCCACGTGGGAGAAGGCATGATCCACAACTATCCGATACTGCCAATTCCTGAAGGAACTGCGGCTCGTGCGGTGGTCGCCAAGGCTATTTCCTAGCCAAGCAGAACTGCTTGAGAACTAGGAATATGTGAGTGGAGGGGATACGGAGAATCGAACTCCGGTCATCAGTTTGGAAGACTGAGGCTTTACCATTAAGCTACATCCCCACTCGGCACCCGATCATGCTGTGCACCGAGGAATACTGTACCTGAAACCTCGCCAAGTGCGAAGTCGAAGACAACCTCATCAGCTTTCTCCGCCATATTGCTCGCGAAAAGCCGCCGATTGCGTGTGAGAAGCATCCGAGAGCATCCGATCTGACGATCTCGTCAACATTCTGTTCCCGCTCAGGCTAGACTTGCCGAGGCCAATTTTGTACCGGCGTGAATTTCTGCGTCGCGGTCAGATCTATGTACGGCGCCCGGGGCGTAGCTCAGCTTGGTAGAGCGCTCGGTTTGGGACCGAGAGGTCGCAGGTTCGAATCCTGTCGCCCCGACGAAATACACACAACGAATTACAGGAGTCCACAACGTGAAGACAACCGTTGAGAAGTTGAGCCCGACCCGCGTCAAGCTCAACATTTCGGTCACCCCAGAAGAGCTCAAGCCGAGCATCGACCACGCGTACAGCCACATCGCGTCGCAGGTCAACATTCCCGGCTTCCGTAAGGGCAAGGTTCCGCCGCAGCTGGTTGACCAGCGCGTGGGCCGTGAAGAGATCCTCAACCACGCAGTAAGCGACAGCCTCGACGGTTTCTACCGCCAGGCAGTCACCGAAGAAGAGATTCGCGTTCTTGGTCGCCCCGAGGCAGACATTGTCACGTGGCCCGAGGTCAAGGACTTCAGCGGAGATCTCGTTCTCGCTATCGAGGTTGACGTTCGCCCCGAGTTCGACCTTCCCGACTACGACAAGCTCACCCTCACGGTTGATGCTGTTGAAGCATCCGCGGATGACGTGAAAGACGAACTCGACACCTTGCGTGCTCGTTTCGGCACACTCGTTACCGTTGAGCGCCCGGCGAAGAAGGGCGACTTCGCTCAGCTCGACCTCGTCGCCAAGATCGGTGACAACGAGGTTGACTCCGCATCGAGCATTTCGTACGAGCTTGGCTCTGGCGAACTGATCGAGGGCATCGATGAGGCACTTGACTCACTCAGTGCCGGAGAATCGACCACCTTTGAGTCAGTATTGCTCGGTGGCGAAAACGAGGGCGAGACCGCTGTCATCAGCCTGTCGCTGCTCACTGTCAAGGAGCGCGAGCTTCCTGAGGCAGACGACGACTTCGCCCAGATGGCAAGCGAGTTCGACACCATCAAGGAGCTCAAGGCCGATCTCAAGGAGCAGGTCAAGCGCTCGAAGGCCTTTGGCCAGGGTGCTCAGGCTCGCGACCAGATCGTCGACGAACTGCTCAAGACTCTTGAGATCCCCGTTCCCGAGAAGCTCGTTGAAGACGAAGTTCACCGTCACCTCGAAAACGAGGATCGCCTCGAAGACGACGAGCACCGCGCTGAAGTAGTTGAAGCCAGCGAAAAGACTTTCCGTTCACAGATCCTCCTCGACTCGATCGTTGAGAAGGAAGAGATCAAGGTCAGCCAAGAAGAGCTCACCTCGTACCTCGTACAGGGCGCTCAGCAGTACGGCATGGAGCCAGGCGAGTTCATTCAGGTTCTCGACAAGAACGGCCAGATCCCCGCAATGGTTGCCGAAGTTGCTCGCAGCAAGGCCCTCGCGGTCGTGCTCAGCAAGGCAAAGGTCGTTGACTCCAAGGGCAAGTCGGTAGACGTTTCGGCATTCACTGCCGTAGCCAACTCTGACGTTGTCGACGATGACGCTGCAGTAGAAGAAGCAGCAGACAAGTCCTAAAACACAGCTTCACACTCGTGGCCGGCTAGTTTCGACTAGCTGGCCACGAGTTCGTTAACGAGCAAACTGCATTCTGATCTGCAGAGAGACCGCGAGTGATCAGGCTGTGATTGTGTCGAGGAAAAACTTCGCGTATCGTGCGCCGTCGATGCCGAGAGCGACATCGATCCTGCGGAATAGCAGGTCGCCGGCACCGTGTTGCTCGTGGCCAGCCGTGCGGTGATCGACAACCGTCTGCCCTCTTGTAAGCGGGTCACCGAGACTTATTCGCACGGGCAGGTTCACAGTGCTGAGGCCATCGGGATCGATCGCGGCGCACACGGCACCGGCATCACCGATGTCGCCGTGGCCTTCGCCGGAAACTCGCACTTCGCCACCCTTGACACTCACGATGTGCTGCAGCAAGCGGCCGACCAGTTGGGCTCCTGGCTCAGAAGTGGCAGTGAGCCGAATGATGTCTTCTGGCGGGATGGTGACCGCATAAAAAACATCCAGGCCGTACATGGTGATGGGAACGCCCGAGGTCAGTACGATCTCGGCCGCCTCTGGATCGTGCCAGGTGTTGAACTCGGCCACAGCGGTAGCGTTGCCGACCGATGCGGAACCGCCCATGAAAACGATCCGCTCGATGTTGACCAGAACTTCGGGATACATCCGCACGAGAAGGGCGATGTTGGTCATAGGAGCCAGTGGAACCAGAGTGACCGGGGTCGGGCTTGCAAGGATCTCGCGTCGCAAAAGTTCGACGGCATGCATCGGCACGACAGCACGGGTGGAGAGTGGTAGTGCAAGGTCGCCGAGGCCATCTGAGCCATGCACGTGAGCGGCGTGGCTGGCATCAGCTAGCAACGGGCGGCTCGCTCCGGCTGCGACCGCAATGTCTCCGGCACCCGCAGCATCCAGCACGGTGAGCGTGTTGCGTACGACTTGTTCAAGGCTCGCATTGCCTGCGACGCAGGTAACCGCCCGCAGATTGACGTCAGGATGCCGCACAGCAACCATCAGTGCGAGGGCATCATCGATGCCAGTGTCAACGTCCAGAATCATTTGCTGCATACCGCAATGCTATTCGTGCTCACGGTTGACTGTGCTACATCCTTGAGGCTGCCACCAAAAGACACGTCTTAGTCAGCGGCGCCGACCGGACTCAACGGCATCGGAACCGCCGCGAAGTTGCTAAGACTGAACCACGACGGTAGTGCAGCGACAAGTGTCCGCTGCCCAGCGACGTCTAGAGCGCCTGTGCGCATGGCCAGACCGAAGTCCACGCGGCCCGTCCAGTAATCAACCATTGTCGTGACCTGCCCGGTGACCCGCACGTCGATGTTGTGACCGGGGTCGGTGAGGCACAAGTCGACATTCGGGGCGTCGAGGACCAACCAAAAGTGGCTGTTGCCGTCGCTGGACCCATAGAGGTGGAAGTACACGACAACACGACGTGATGGTAGGGCCTCGATCTCGATGTTTCGGTGCATGTCCCACATGAGAAGCGAGGCATCGAACGGCTTCGCGACCATGTCACCGCGGGCCCACCTCTGGCCCCACACTCCCATCGCCTCGATCACGCCACGCAGTTCCTTCCCAGCGGGGGTGAGGTGGTAAGAAGTCCCCTGCTTCTCTACTACGCCGACTCGTTCCAGAGACTTGAGCCGCTTAGAGAGCAGGGCGGGCGACATCAGAGGCACGCCCCGTCGCAGGTCATTGAAGTGAGTGCTGCCGCACAACAGCTCGCGCACCACGAGCGGGGTCCACCGCTCAGTCAGTACCTCGGAAGCCATAGCCACCGGACAGAACTGCCCATATGTCACCATGCACCAACACTATGACCGGTATCGGTTATGTACTAGTACACATTCAGCACTAGAGGTGCGAGCACGGTCGGTGGACGCTTGGTGCGACGACGACATCACGGAGGCTAATGACCATGACCATTTCCAGTGCACAAGCCCGTACTCTAGAGGCCCTCGATGCATCTCTCAAGGGGGACGTTCTCGTGCCGGGAGCACCGGAGTACGACGCAGCTCGCCGCGTGTGGAACGGCGAGGTCGATCGGCACCCGGCCGCGATCGCCCGCTGCCAGGGGGTGGCTGACGTGATGTCGGCGGTCCGGCACGCCCGCGAGCACCACCTACCTGCATCCGTCCGTGGTGGCGGCCATGCGGTGGCAGGCCACGCGGTGCTCGATGACGGATTAGTGATCGATCTTTCCGGAATGACGGGGGCGCGCGTCGACCCGATCGCCCGCACAGTTAGCCTTGAGGGCGGCGCCCTCAACTCCCACATGGACCGCGAGAGTCAGGCATTTGGGCTCGCCATGACCGGCGGGTTCGTCAGCCATACCGGAGCAGTCGGGCTCGCCCTCGGTGGGGGCATCGGCCATCTGATGCGCAAGTTCGGTCTCGCCATTGATGCGATGCGTGAAGCAGACGTAGTAACCGCCGATGGATCTTTCCTGCGCGCCAGTCGCGAAGAGAACCCCGACCTGTTCTGGGCACTCCGCGGCGGCGGCGGCAACTTCGGCATCGTTACCAGCCTCACCCTGGACCTCGAACCTCTTGGGCCCGAGATCCTGGCCGGATTGATTGCGTGGCCAGCTGACCAGGCGGCAGCTGTGCTGAGCTTCATGCGAGACTTCGTCGCAGATGCACCAGACGACCTCGGGCTGATGGCTAACCTGCGGTTGGCCCCGCCCCTTCCTCTCTTCCCCGCGGAAGTGCACGGCACCCCAATAATCGCTCTGGTCATTACCTGGGCTGGTGACATCGAGGCAGGTAAGGAGTTTCTGCGGCCGCTCAGGGAGCTCGGCACCCCTGTAGCCGACGGCATCACGATCAAGCCGTATGTCGCGCACCAGAAGATGCTCGACGCGGCGGTGCCTCACGGGCGGCACTACTATTGGAAGTCGCACCGACTCGGTGCGCTCAACAGCGAGATGATCGACATCATCTGCACTCACCTCGAGGAGATTAGCTCGCCATTGAGCTCGGTGCCGATCTTCTGCTTCGGGGGAGCGATGTCTCGGGTGCCTGAGGGCGAGACCGCCTTCCCGCACCGTGACGCCGCGCACGACATCAACATCGTGGCTTCGTGGCTACCGGAACAGGCAAGAGAGGCGGATCGGCATCGGGCGTGGGTGCGCGGTTTCTTCGATGACTTAGCCCCCTACTCCCGCGGGGTCTACGTGAACTTCACCTCCGACGACGCACAGCAGCGGGTTAGGCAGGCCTACAGCGACACGCAATGGAGTCGACTCCAAGCAGCGAAGGCGGTGTATGACCCCACCAACTTCTTCGACCACAATGCCAACATTCCGCCCGCGACGGGACCTGCGGCTTAACCGCCCTCCGAGCCATCACGTTCTGGCGCAGACGAGTAGGAGTCGCGGGCTAGTCGGCCAAGAGCTCTGCCGCATAGCTGCGTACCGAGCGCTGGTATAGCGGCAAATAGTCCGCAAGTGCCATGAGTGCTACCGCGACTCCCTGCGTTGCATCCCCGCGACTTGTGAGTGCAAGAGCGAGAAAAGCGGCGGATGGCCCTGTCCACTCGTCATCGGGGTGCTCGTGCAGTTGCTGCTCAAGTAGTGCGATCGGCTCAGCGGTGTGGCCGAGATTGCGCAACGTGCTGGCCAACTGGATTACTGCTTGCGGCCGGCGGGTGGCATCCAACCCGATTTCTAACGCCCGACGGTAGAGCGGTTCTGCTTCTGCCTCGAGACCGGCGTAGTCGCGAGCTCCCGCCGCTTCGAACAGTGCCTCGGCATCGTCGCTCAGGCGTTCGGCGACAAGCGCATCGATTGCGGTGACGACATCACCATCTGACATCGACGCGGCGTTGGACCAGATATCGGCGACTCGATCGCGCCAGTTGTCATGCATTTTGTGAGCCTACAAGCACCAATACGCGACGCGGTACTTTGCCTAGGGCGAACAAGCCAGAATCGAGACGCGTACTCGGATAGATTCGTAACCAAGCGATTACTGAAACGGAGCGCAACAATGGCCCAACCGGCATTGGTCTCAAGTGTTTTTGACCAACTCCTCAAAGATCGCATCATCTGGCTCGGTTCAGAGGTGCGGGACTCAAACGCGAACGAGATCTGCGCAAAGATCTTGTTGCTCGCGGCAGAGGACCCCAAGCGCGACATCTACCTCTACGTCAACTCACCCGGTGGATCGATCACCGCAGGAATGGCGATCTACGACACGATGAAGTTCGTGCCAAACGACATCGTCACCGTTGGCATTGGCCTCGCAGCCTCGATGGGGCAGTTCCTGCTCTCCTCTGGCACGAAGGGCAAGCGCTACATCACCCCGAACGCACGTGTGCTCTTGCACCAGCCGTCGGGTGGATTCGGTGGAACTTCGGCCGACATCCAAACTCAGGCTGGCGTCATCCTCGATATGAAGAAGCGCATGGCCGAGCTCACTGCAGAGCAGACCGGCAAAAGCGTTGAGCAGGTTCTCATCGACAACGACCGTGACAACTGGTTCACAGCACGTGAAGCACTTGAATACGGCTTTGTTGACCACCTGCGCGAGTTCGCTTCTGACGTCGTAGGTGGCGGCGGAACCGAAGAAGGCGCTTCCGACAACGACGCCAACAGCAAGAAGGACTAGCAATGACGAATTTCAACCTCGGAGCACAAGCGCCCGCCGGCATTGGTCGTCCGGATGCTGATGCTCGCTACATTCTGCCGACGTTCGAAGAGCGCACGGCCTACGGCTACAAGCGCCAAGACCCTTACGCCAAGCTGTTCGAAGATCGCATCATTTTCTTGGGGGTGCAGATCGATGACGCTTCCGCTGATGACGTCATGGCGCAGCTTCTCGTACTTGAGAGCCAGGACCCTGACCGCGACATCGTCATGTACATCAACTCACCAGGTGGATCGTTCACCGCGATGACGGCGATCTACGACACGATGCAGTACATCCGCCCCCACATCCAGACCGTGGTTCTCGGTCAGGCAGCTTCGGCTGCAGCCGTGATCACTGCGGGTGGTACCAAGGGCAAGCGACTGGCTCTGCCCAACGCGCGCATCATGATTCACCAGCCTGCTGGTGGGTCAGAAGGTGCAAGCCAAGCTTCGGACATCGAGATTCAGGCCCGCGAGATCCTTCGGATGCGCACGTGGCTCGAAGAGACCCTGGCGCACCACTCGAACCGCACTGCCGAGCAGGTCAACAAGGACATCGAGCGCGACAAGATCCTGAGCGCCGCTGACGCCGTTGAATACGGTCTTATCGACCAGGTATTGACGAGCCGCAAGACGCTCCCTGCGATCACGAGCTAGCCAGCGCAAGAGTAGTTTCACCTGGACGCATCAAGCGCCTGGACGCAACTGAGGCGGTCATCCGAAAGTGGATGACCGCCTCAGTTGTCGTTAGGGGCGCGATTAGCGGGCGCGGTGAGCTGTGTGCTTGCTAGTCGTCACTCTTCTTGCGTTTCACCGAGATAAGGAAGATCGCCACTACGGCAACAATCACGAGGACAATTGCTGAAACGACGAACACGACCGTCGACGTGTCAAACGCGGGGGACTCATCCGTGTTTCCATCCTCGGATGGCGCGCTTTCGTCGGTGGGTGCAGTCTCGTCGAGCGTGCCTCCGCCGCAGGTCGGGGGAGCGTTGAGCCCTTCGGAGATTGTCTGACTGGTATCGGGTTGCCAATCGAAGTTGATCTCTCCAGAGATGGTGTGTCCGTCAGAGGAGACAAGCTGCCACCGCATCAGGTAGTCGCCGGGCTCTCCGAGTGAGGCGCCAGTCGAGAGCGAATCGTCACGGATAGTGAAACAGCCGTCTCCAAAGTAGTCTCCAGCCTCGTTGGTGACCTGAATGGCGAAACCGCCACCGTCTCCCGCAAGGTCAAGCAGCGTGTCGTTCGTGCTCACCGAGAACTCGGTGGGCAGCTCGGTCAGCGTTTGGCCTTCTGCGGGGGAACTTGCCACCAGATAGTTATGCGCGTACGCGGGCGCGGCCACGAGCAGCACGAGTGCTGCGATCGCGACGGCGCTGAACGCAGCGCCAATGTTGGTAATTCGACGCATGGGTGAACCTACTTACTGGTTGGGCGGCGGAAGGCGAATGCCAACAGGACCGCGCCAAGTCCGGCGATGAGTCCGGCGATGCCGAGACTGCGCGCTACGGGGTCGCTGCTGTCACTCGTTTCGGCATGGTCACCCTCCGTGGCGTTCTGGTCGCTGTGTACATCGTCGCTGTGGGCATCGTCGGTTTCCGCTGCCGCATCGCCGTGGTGGCCAGCTGGTTCGTCGTTGACGAAGAGCACCGGGGCAGGATTCTCGGCGCCCTCTTCGATTCCGCTCCAGCTGACCACGGTGCCGTCGGTGTAGGTCTGGTCTGCGGTCAGCACCACGCTTCCGACATCAGGAACCGGGCCGAGCGAGATAGGAAGCAGCAGTAGTGCGCCATCGCCCAGCTCTGAGCCAACCTGCGCTGTCCAGATGATTGACGTGACAGCTTCAGTGATTTCGCTTTCACCGACCATGACAGGCTCGGGCAACTCGGTGCGCACCAGCTCGGCTTCCCAGCCGGGAACGGGCACGAAGCGAACGCTCGTAAATGGTGTGTCTGTCGGGAGCTTCAGCTCGACACGGTTGGTCATCTCGGTCTCAGATTCGTTCGGAACTTTGACGGTGATGAGGGCATATGTGCCTGCTTCGGCCTGCTCGGGGTCGATGGAGACATGAGCCATGGCTGCCAACGGCGCAGCAATGGCGATGGTTGCGCCTGCAGCGAGGGCGAAGGCAGTTTTAGTAAGGGTGTTCATTGTGTTCTCTCTAACGGGTCGCAGAATTGCGACAAAAGTAGTGGGATGCTGTGCGGGCTATGCCGCGAAAGTCGCGACGGGTGGGCCGCGATAGCGCATCGCTGAGAGAAATCGGGTGGCAAATGTTGGGACGTGAGGCGCGTGTAGCGGAAGCCGAAGGTGGGCGCCGTGCACCCTGACGGGAGTCATCGAAGTGAGCAGTCGCGCCAGGAATAGGCGCGCGGTGGCGAGTAGCCCCCAGAACGCCACCTCGGCGTAGCGGAACATCACAATCGTGACGACGGCGGCAATGAGGTGGGTGGCCGACATTGCCGAATTTGCGGTCTGCGCAGCTGAACTGAAGTCCAGAGTCATGGCTGACATGTCGTGCCGCGCAATACCCTGGGGGGCGAGCATCGCGTTGAATAGCGTGTGATACATTGCTTGGCTGGCCAGAATCGCGATCGTTAGGCGCACCAAGGACACAGTGCGACCGGCCAGCAGCGTGCACACGGCAATCGAAATGACGAGGGAAACTGTCATTCCGAACATCGACGGGGCAACCCCGCCAGCGAGTTGGTGAGAGAGCGCCGCTGCGAAGGTCGCAAAGACCGCAGCCGCACTGCCACGAAGCACGCGCATCGCACGTGTATGCATGTGGCTCCTTCTCTGATCTGCGTCGAACTCTTCAACCCTAGTTCGTATCCGGAGGCAGATTCGCTTGGTCAGACACTCGTTGGCTGGTGCCTAGCATCGACGCGCCGAAACGCCGCCCGTAATGGTGACGGAGACTGAACGAATATCGGGTTAGGCTCGTTGTCAAGGTATTTACTCAAGGAGAGGAACCGGCATGGCCCGAATTGGGGAAAGCGCGGACCTGCTCAAGTGTTCCTTCTGCGGCAAAAGCCAGAAGCAGGTACAGCAATTGATTGCCGGTCCCGGTGTCTATATCTGCGACGAGTGCGTAGATCTGTGCAACGAGATCATCGAGGAACGACTGGCAGAAGCCGGCGAAGAGGCGTCGAGTGAATTCGACCTGCCCAAGCCCCGCGAAATCTACGCGTTCCTTGAGGAATATGTCATCGGTCAAGAGGCCGCCAAGCGTGCTCTCTCCGTTGCCGTCTACAACCACTACAAGCGCGTCCGTGCCCGCAACACTATTACTTCGGCCGACGCCGTTATCGACGATGTCGAGATTGCCAAGTCCAACATCCTGCTGATCGGCCCCACCGGTTGCGGCAAGACCTATTTGGCGCAGACGCTGGCCAAGCGACTCAACGTTCCTTTTGCGGTAGCGGATGCCACAGCCCTCACTGAGGCTGGTTACGTTGGAGAAGATGTCGAAAACATCCTGCTCAAGCTGATCCAGGCCGCTGACTACGACGTCAAGAGCGCAGAAACCGGCATCATCTACATCGATGAGATCGACAAAATCGCTCGCAAGGCAGAGAACCCCTCCATCACTCGTGACGTATCGGGTGAGGGCGTTCAGCAGGCCCTGCTCAAGATTTTGGAAGGCACAGTCGCTTCCGTTCCGCCTCAGGGTGGCCGCAAGCATCCGCATCAGGAATTCATTCAAGTCGACACGACAAACGTGCTCTTTATCGTTGCCGGAGCATTTGCTGGCCTAGAGGAGATCATTTCTAACCGTGCAGGCAAGAAGGGAATCGGTTTCGGAGCCCCCCTTCACAGCAAGGGCGACGACGTCAACCTCTTTGGCGAGGTGCTGCCAGAAGACCTCCACAAGTTCGGGCTCATTCCCGAGTTCATTGGCCGACTGCCTGTTGTGGCGACAGTGACGCAGCTCGATCAGGTGGCCCTTATGGACATCCTCACGACTCCGAAGAATGCTCTCGTACGTCAATACCAGCGCATGTTCGAGATTGATGGTGTTGAGCTCGAGTTTGAGCGTGACGCGCTGGAGTCGATCGCCGACCTGGCCGTGCTTCGCCAGACCGGTGCTCGCGGTTTGCGCGCGATCCTCGAAGAAGTTCTTGGGCCGATCATGTTCGACGTGCCGTCCGATGAGACAGTCGGTCGCGTAATTGTGACTAAGGCTGCTGTGCTGGACAATGCAGCGCCGACGATTATTCCGCGCGAGCTGTTGCGCGAAGAGAAGTCCGCCTAACCTTTCGCAGGTCGCAGGTCGCGTAGGCGGCCACCTTCTAGGCGCCACAACGCTGGCGCGCCGTGAAGGATATCGCTGGCCGTTCGGATGACAGCTGCGGGCGCCGCCGTGCGTTAGGCCTTCGGCCTCCCGGATTGTCGCCGTAACTGACCGGCTAGTTGTACTGCCCAGGGACGTTGGTTGAATCGGTGTGACGACTCGCTGTAGTTGTTGAGGGCTGGGTGAGGGCCTCCGGTTGAAAGTGGAGTTGT
The DNA here is from genome assembly GCF_039527955.1 of Rhodoglobus aureus. NCBI lineage: Bacteria > Bacillati > Actinomycetota > Actinomycetes > Micrococcales > Microbacteriaceae > Rhodoglobus > Rhodoglobus aureus. The sequence goes on from NZ_BAAAKW010000055.1 coordinate 12,193, forward strand.
TGACACA
>NZ_BAAAKW010000056.1:0-14142 GCF_039527955.1 Rhodoglobus aureus
CGACTCATGCCTCAAACAATGACGGGAAGTGTCAGGACCAAAGACCGCTGAAAGGTCAGAGCTCTATTGATGCAGAACCGTCAGAGATGTCCTGATACATAACAAGGATGAGATGGACGACAGTGCCACGACAGTGCCGGCGCCGCTGGCAGAATAAAAAGAGCAAATCGCAGGATAAGGACACAGGTTAATGCACTTGATTGCATCCTGTCCCCTCATGAGTGGGCCTCGCGCCAAGCATGCCCGTTCAACTGAAGCCATCGGAGTTCAAGGAAGCCGGCAACGACTACCGCTGTGGCTTTTGGCTTTTAGTGGCGGCGTACCTATGTCTTAGAGGAAAGCTTTAGCGGGGAACAGTGACCGCACGTCATCCTCCGCGCGAGGGCGACTCAACGGTGACGAGGAGGGTCGCCAAGGAGTCGAACGCGTCGGCGACGAGGATGTAATGTGCCCAGGTTCCTCTGTTTGTCGCGGGAGAGGATTCCGGTGTTGACGAGCACTGTGAGGCGGTAGGAGACGGTGGGCTTTGGGCTGGCCGAGATCGAGTGAATCGGTTAGTCGTCAACGTACGCTCCTGCATCGTCGTGCGCGGTGATCTCTTTGAGGCTGCCGACGTGGTTTTCGGTGTTCTCGTTGCTGATGGCTCTCCTCGTGAGTGGAGCCGGCCGTCCCGTTGGTGAGGTGAAGAAGCTCGGGTGCCGCCAGCTGGTTTTTCCAGCCTGACGTCAATTTTCTATAAAGATTGCTGTGGATTTGCGCGGTCTTGCCTCAATTTTGATGGGTTGGCGGGGTGAGGTCATTATTGACCGGGGCATGGTTTGGTGGTCATGATCGCTGGCACGGTTCAGATTTTGAGGTGTTCGAGTGCGGCTTGATAGGCCTCGTTGTAGGTTGGAAACTGGGCGACCTGATCGCGGAGAGTTTCGATGGGTATCTTGGTGCGGATCGCGAGAGACGCGTGATGAATCCATTCCGCGGCCATCGGTCCCACAGCCCAGGCGCCGATCAAGGTTTTACTCCCGGTATCGGCGAGGAGGCCGAGGTGTCCACGCGGGTTCTGTTCATAGGTCCAGGGACGGGCGATTGCTTTGGCGAGGTCAAGTTCGGTGCTGACGGTCGTTAGGCCTTGCACGTTGGCTTGTTTTTGGGTGCGGCCGGCGGCAGCGATTTCAGGGTCACCGAAGACAACGCGCGGGATTCCTTCGTAGGTTGCGGGGTGAGGTTTGCCGAGAAGGCTGTCGGCGGCGATGCGGCCTTGGTATTTAGCGACGTGGGTGAAAGGCATCACTCCGGTGACGTCGCCGATCGCCCACACATTCTCTGCCGCCTTGCAATGGTTGTCGACCTTCACATATCCGCGGTCGTCTAGCGTGACGCCGATGGTGTCCAAACCGAGGTTTTGTGTGCGAGGTGTGCGGCCGGTGGCGAAGATGACCACGTCGATATTGATTGCGGTGCCATCGTCGAGGTCAAGGACGCTGCTGTTGCCGTCCCGGTGACCGCGAAGGGCGGTCGCTCCGAGGCGGATGTCGACTCCTGCTTCCTGCAGGTACCGGGTAACGAGTTCGCTGGCGCGGGGCTCTTCTCGTTCAAGGAGCCTCTGACCGCGGTGAAGGAGGATGACGTGGACACCGAAGCGGGTAAGGAATGTTGCGGTTTCCACAGCGACGGCGCTCCCGCCGATGATAGCGACTCGTTTGGGCAAGGTCGTGGCCGTGTAGGTTTCCCGGTTCGTCCACGCAGTGATGTTCTCTATTCCGTCGAGGTTGGGGACGACCGCTTCGGTTCCGGTAGCAATGATGATGTGGTCCGCAGTCAGTTCCCGGCCGTCGGCTTCGATGCGGCCCGGGCCGGTGATGCGGGCGGTGCCTTTGACAACGAGGGCGCCTTGTTTGCTGTATCCGTCGATCTGTCCAGTGTCGTCGAGGTTGCGGATCATATAGTCCCGGTAATTACTGGCTTCAGCCCAGTTAAGTTCGGCGCCTGAGACGCCGGCGGCCCGGTCAACTTCGGTTAGTGCTTCCACGGGCCGCAGGAGGGTTTTGGAGGGAATGCAGCCCCAGTAAGCGCATTCACCGCCAATAAGTTCCTGTTCTATGGCGGCGACTTTTTTGCCCGCCTTGATAAGGCGGCTGGCGGCCACCTCCCCGCCGGGCCCCATTCCGATAACAGCAACATCAACGTGTTCGGTCATACCGAACTCCTTACCTCAGTAAAACTGAGCGACTATTCGTGACTGTACACCTACGGCGGGGCCAAAGCTCATGATGGGAGCTAGCCTCCTAGATAATGGTTGGTGGGCGCTAGCAGCAGCTCGCGTCGGCCGCCGGGGACGAGTCGCCGGCAGTGTCAGCTTCGACGAGCATGTTTTGCGCGATTGCGAGACCAAATGTGAACGCCTCAGCAACGGGAATGGCGGAGCCACCCGGGTGGGTCTCAAGCCAGGGCTGCGCCTCGTCGCTGGAGGCGAAGAAGTGGACCTGGTTGCAGAAAGAGGAGCGAACGGCGCTCATGTCTTCTGGGTTGACCAACGAAACGACCGCCGTGCCCGGCACGACGCTGGCCACTCCTGCGGCGTCGACCGTGAGCTGCACGGGTACACCCGTGGCCTGGCAGACGGACTCGATGCGCGCCGAGCGGCCCAGGACGGCAGGGAAGATCAGCGTGTCCAGCGCGCACCAAGTGTAGAGCGGTGCGCCGTCGATTTCGATGTGGTGGGGGGTCGGTTGCAGGGTCAAACCCTGACCTATGATGCGTCCGGCATCGTCATATTCAGTGTCCGGAACGCTGGCGAGTGCCCGGATGACTTCGGGCATCGTCTTGCCGGCAGCTGCCGCTAGGGCGCCGAGCTCGACCGGTTGACCCTGTGCGAGAAGCCGCACAAGCGGCACCCAGATGTCGGGGACTAGCCCGGTGGCCCGGGAGGTGAGGCGTTCGGAGAGGTTCAGTGTGTTCGACATGTCGATATGTTCCGTTCTGTTCGTGGTTAGGCGGCGCAGCAGGAGAGCTTGGAAACGTCGGTGTTGAAGGATTGAGCGGCAATTTTGATGCCTTCGGCCATGGTCAGGTACGGGCTCCACATGTGGGCGACCTGGTCGACTGTCATTCCGGCTTCCAGGATGTAGACGCCGGCGGCGGCGATCTCCCCGGCGTCTTTAGCAACAGCGGTGATGCCGACAATGCGCCCGGTGTTATGGTCGGCGACAATCTTGATGAACCCGCGAGTGTCCCGATTCACCAGCGCCCGGGGTACGTACTCCAACGGCACCACCCCGCACTGGCAGCTGATGCCCGTACCGTTGGCTTCCTTGTCCGTCATCCCCACCGCGGCCAGTGCTGGGCTGGTGAAGGTGACCCGCGGAAGATGGGAATAGTTGACTTCCCGGCCGGCATTGTTGAACGCGTTTTCCACGACCAGAGCACCGTGGTTGGCGGCAACGTAGACGAACTCGCGGTGCCCGGTCACGTCCCCGGCAGCCCAGATCCTCGGGTTCGTGCTGGTCAGCAGACTGTTGACCACGACCTCGCCCTTCCCGCCAACGTCGACGCCGACCGCGGCCAGGTTCAGACCCTCGGTGACCGGGCGGCGGCCGGTGGCAACGAGTATTTTGCTCGCCCCAAATTCCTGCTGCCCGCCATCCACGGTCGCGGTTGCGACAACGTCGCCCGTGGACTGGTCGGTGCGTACCGCGGTCACGGTGGCCCGTCGGACGACCCGGATGCCCTCATCGGCGAAGACACCAGCCAACGCCCGGGATGCTTCCGGTTCCTCCGCCGAGGCAAGTCTCGAACGGACCAGCATGGTCACCTTCGAACCCAACCGGGCGAACAGTTGTGCCTGCTCCAGGGCCACGTACCCGCCACCGAGAACCAGCAGCGACTGCGGGACCTCGTCGAGTTCCATCGCGGTCGTCGAAGTGAGATAGCCCACACCGGCCAATCCGTCGATGGGGGGAGCCCACGGGGCCGAGCCGGTCGCGACCAGGTAGTGGGTTGCGCGCACCGTTTCCACGGTCCCGTCGGCGTCTGTGATCTCTAACGCGGGACCGTCGGCGGTTCCGGAGAATGCGGCATTGCCCTGCCGCAGCTCCCACCCGTAGTCGTTGATCAAATCCACGTATTTCCCGGCCCGCATCGTTTCGACCAGCGCGCGCTTGCCGCCGATCAGCTCCGGCATATCCACCGGCCCGGCAGAGGCAACGATGCCAGGGAACCGGCCCGAATCCAGGGCAATATGGCGTGCGTCGGCGGCCGCCAGCAGCGCCTTGGAGGGCACGCAACCGGTGTTCACACAGGTGCCACCAATCGTGCCCCGCTCGATCATCACTACCTTCTTGCCAAGGTTGGTGGCCCGGATAGCGGCGGCAAACGCCCCGCCGCCGGAACCGATAATAGCGAGATCGAAATCGGGTACTGAACGTTCGGACATGAACTCTCCTGGAATGGGCGGATACGGGACCGTGTGCGGTCGCACTTGGTCGCACTTGGTCGCACTGGTTCTGCTACTCCATACTCTGCACCTTCCCCTATAGTGGAAGGTCAAGTGGTGGATTGTCTGCGAACAGATTGGAAGGTGCATTGTGCGTATTGGGGAAGCGGCTGCGGCCATGGGGATGACGACGAAGACCCTCCGTTTCTACGAACACCGTGGGCTCCTGCCAACGGCCCACCGGGCGTCCAATGGCTACCGCGACTACGGGGGCGAGACGGTGGCCCGGTTGGATTTCATCCGCCGCAGCCGGGTCGCGGGACTCACCCTGGCGCAGATCGGTGACATCCTGCAGGTCCGTGACGCCGGCGGCACCCCCTGCGCCCACGTACGAGACGCACTGGCCAGACAGCTCACCGGTCTGGACCGGCAGATCACCGAACTGGTGGCGCTCAGAGCCACCGTCGCCGAATACTACGACGCAGCCGCCGCCGCTGATTCAGTCAGCTGTGACTCCGAACGCATCTGCAGCTTGCTCTGACGAGGGCAAGCGACGATCAACGGTCAGGGGTGCCGTTGACCCGGGTCTAGGGTCGGGGTGCAGCAGTCGTCTTCCGCGGCCTGCCGGTGCGATTCGTCTGCTGCGGCTGACCGGCGGGATCTGATCCTGCGTAGCATCGCGCCGATCAGGATCACCACGACCAACACGCCGCCCACGGTGAGGATAAACAGTTGATTGCTGCTCACCCAGGTCGACAGGGGGACCGCGATCCCAGACAACACTGTCGTTCCAGGTGCACCGCCGAAAAGTTGGGGCAGCCAATACGCGAGCAGATACCCGCCGGATAACGCCAACACGATGCCGGTGATCCGATTCATGTGGGGCATCAAACGACGAAGGTATCTAGTCATTACCGTGCCAGCGAAAGTGGTAACCACCGAAAGAGTGATCAGAAGAACACTGGAACCTGCCGCGTAGGCGGCGAATACCAGCAGCACGGATCCCCACCCGGTGCCGGCAAGTGCTTGAGTGACCACCGCCAAGAGCAGGGCCAAGCTGCACGACGCCGACGCCACTGCGTAGCCGACCCCGAACGCGAACATCCCGCCAGATTTGCGGTTCTGCCCCACCGAACTGAGAGCCGTCCACCCCAGCGGAATTCGGAGGCCGATAAGCATCCCAAGACCCAACAGGACAAACACGGCGCCCAGCACGGCGGCCAGCCAGGGGATCGCCCCGATCAAGGGGCGCATGCCGACAGCCACAAGCAAGCCGAACACGGTAAACGTGCCGGTGAACCCCAGAGTGAGAGTCACACCGGACCTCAGCCCAGCAACAAGACGCGCCCATGACCCCCTGGTCGCGTCCGCGGTTGCTGTTCCGGTGCCGTAGGCAAGAAAGGCCGGCAGGACCGCGAAGCCGCACGGGTTGATCGGGGCCAGCATTCCAGCTCCGAACGCCAGAATGAGAAGGGCGGTCATCGGGTCCCTGCCTTGGTCAGAGCTTCCCGGATCTGTGCCGCGCTGGGATCCACTCCGCGGAACACGACGGTACCCGACGCGTCCAGCGCGACCACGGTGCTCATATTCTGCACCTGGTACGCGGTAATCAGTTGTGCATTCGTATCGGTCGCGAACGCCAACGCCAACGCATTATTCTGGGACAGGAACGAGGTGATGTCGGCTGCCGACTCGGAAGGGTCAACGTCGACTGCAACATAATTTGCCCCCTGTGGTGCGCCGCGTTGCACATCAGCCAATACCGTGCTCCCCGCCCCGCAGCTTGGGCAGGCGGTCGAGAAGAACAACAACACACTCGGCTTCGAACTCGGCACGGATACCCGGCCGCCATCCACAGTCTGCGCTGTGAAGGACCCGGCCGCCTCGGATGAGTTAGCCGCAGGCGGAGCCTGCGCAACCTGGGTCGTGGTGCAGCCGGCGAGGCCAAGCCCCGCGATAGCAAAGACAACACTCCCGAGAAGCCACGGCCCTCGCAAGCGCCTACGCGGATGCGGTGTAGGTGTTGCGGAGTCGCCGCTCATCGCTGAAGCCCATCCATGCGATCAGCGTGCCCCTGGACGGATGCTGGCTCCGCCACAGTAAAGCTCTCGGCCTGTCGCTTCGCGGCGGATCGGCGGCGGAGCACCCACCATATGAAACCTGCGGCAAGGACGACCGCTGCCGCGATGACCCATGGGTTACCCAGAACAGAACCGACCACGCCGACAACGCCGGCCGCACTGACGAGGCCAACGCCGAGCAGCGGCAGTGCGCCACAGCATGCGGCAGGAATCAGCAGAATCCCGATTGTGGCCAGCACCGTTTTCCTAGTGCCCTGTTTCGAACTCGACGACATAATAATTCCTTCCAAAGCACAGGCGGACAAACCGCACTCGCGCCCAGGCGGCAGCGGAGTAAGCAGCAACTCCCAACTACAGTGTCAACCTTCCCCTATGGGAGAATGTCAAGCCGAAACGTTCGAGCGCTGCCCTCCTCGATGGAGTCGAGTGCAAAGGCTCGCGAGTCGGTAGGTACCATCGCATTCAGGCCCTGTCGGCGGCACCTCCGGGTTCGTCTACGTAACCCCGTCGACAGCAACCGTAACGTCGAGTAAGGCGCAGCTCGTTCCGGTCATCCCGCCGATCCCGCGCACGAGTCGACGACAAGGCCGGGTTTGCGAGCGCGAGGTCCCGCCCAGTCACGTTCGAATCCTGCCAGTCTCAGCAGCTGGCCATCAGCATGACGGCATGCCCGCAAGCCGGACGCCTTGCGAACGCTCCCGTGCGCCGGCTATGTTCCCGAGCGCGTGGGCGTGTACCGCACGTGGGACCCGTCCGAGATTGGGCACGCTCAACGGGAGTCTTGCGCAACAACGCTCGTGTGTCGAATTCGTTCATTTTCGGGACGAAAGGTAACGAACCTTAACTTCCATTTGGATGTAAGCTTTATCGAAGGAGGAGCAATGAAAATTGGAGAGTTGGCGAACCAGGTTTCGTTGAATCCGAAAACGATCCGTTACTACGAATCGATCGGGGTGCTTCCCGAGCCGGCCCGAACCCCGTCGGGTTATCGGGACTATGACGAGAGTGTCACCGAGCAGGTGACGTTCATCCGCACGGCGCAGCGGCTGGGGATCACGTTGGATGAGATCAGAGAAATCCTCTCGTTCCAAAAAAGAGGCAAGGCGCCGTGCGCGTACGTGCGTGAGGTCCTCGACAACCAAGTGGTTGAGATTGACGTGCGCATTCTCGAACTGCAGGAGCTGAGGGGCCAGCTTGTCGAACTCGCGGTCGAGGCCGCTGAGCTCCCACCGCCGGATGCGGGAGATGTCTGCCCCCTCATCGAGCATGTGAGGCAAAAGGGCGTGAGGAACTCCACCGACCGCGGCTTTGCACGGCGTCCAGCGGCCCGGCGCTAAGTACTCAGGCGCTGTCCGCCATTTCATGGCACGCCGTCGCCGTCTCACGGCAGGCTTCTGCGCACTCGGTCATTCTGAGGCGTTCGCACTCGTCAGCGCAGCGCTGGCATACGTCCGCACACGTTCGACACTGCTCCGCGGATAGGTTGCGGCCGCGGGCCACGAGCGGAATACACCCAGACACAGAGTGACGCAATTGGAAGAGGATCCGATGCAGGTGAGAAGAGCCGGGTTGCCCTGGCTTGCGCAGTCCTTCGCGCACGCCTCGCAGGTTGCGGCGCAATTGGCCAGGATGCTGACCAACTGCGGGGTGTCGTTGTCAATGACCGACCTGTCGACCTTCCCGTCGCCGGACGGTCGACACGCCCATGGAAGGAAGTCGCGACTGAATAGTACCGGACACTTGACCTTCCATTCGAGTGGAAGGATTAGCCTGTAGCTCTGTTGGTAGTGACGGCCGAGTGGCGGCCCCGATCGCCGGCATAGGAGGTAGTGAGATGGTTGAGAAAGCGACTCTGCACGTCGAGGGCATGACCTGCACGGGGTGCGAGCAACGGATCGGGAAAGCCCTCGGCCGGATAGAGGGAGTCAGTCAGGCCGCTGCCGATTACCGCACCGGCGTGGTAACCGTCCGCTTCGACCCGAAGGCGACCGACCGGAGCCGGATCACGAGGAAAATTCAGGATGTTGGCTATTCCGTGACAACCGACGACAAGGAGGCCACCCCGTGAAAGGTCGGACCCACGCGGCGGCGGTGACCGAAGCGATGGCACCGCCGACAGCGGCTGACCCGGAGCCGTGGCTCGCGGGGCCGCCGCGCCTCGACGAGGATGGTCGGGCCCACCTCCAGCTCAAGCTGGGGGGCCTGCACTGCTCGTTCTGTGTGTCCACGATCGAGAAGTCGCTGACCCGCCGTGCGGGCGTGGACACGGTGGCGGTGTCTCTCGCTCACGAGGAGGGTTTGGTCACCTATCGCCCGGAAGTGATCACGCCGGCCGAGATCGTCGGCACGTTGTGCGAGGTCGGCTACGCGGTGCGGGACCCGCGCAAGACGGCGACGTTCGAGGAGGCCGAGGCCGAATTGGCCGATGAGCGCAACCGTTTCCTCGCCGGTCTCGGACTTACCGCGCTGGCGCTGGCGCTAATGGTGTTCACGTGGGCCGGCCAGCCGCCGACGGTGACCGTCGACGGGCGCGCATTCGGCTATGGGCCCTGGATACTTTTAGGTCTGGCGCTGGCGATGATCTTCGTGGTCGCGCGCCCGATCCTGACCATGGGTTGGCAGTCTGCGAGGCGTGGAATCCTCAATCAGCACGTGCTGCTGGAGGCGGGTGCCTTCGGCGGTCTTCTCGGTGGGCTGCTCGGGCTCTTCGTTGCGCCGAAAACCTTCCCCGCCGGGGAATTCCTGGCCACCGCAGTGTTCATCACCACCTACCATCTGCTTTCCGGCTTCGCATCCTCGCTGATTCGCAACCGCTCCAGTCAGGCGGTACGGCGGTTGCTCGAGCTGCAACCCGACACCGCTCTCCTAGTCCGCGAGGGCGTGGAGAGCGAGGTCCCCGTCGACGAGGTGCGCATCGGTGATCACGTCCGTATCCGCCCCGGCGTACGGGTCCCGCTTGACGGGCGTGTCTTATCCGGCAGCTCGGGCGTCGATGAGTCGATGGTCACCGGCGAGCCCATGCCAGCCGAGAAGCGGGAGGGGGAAGAGGTCATCGGCGGCTCGGTCAACCAGACCGGCACTCTCACCATCGAGGTGACCAAGGTTGGTGAGGACTCTTTCCTGGCCCAGGTGGCACGTAGCATTGAACAGGCCCGGGCACTCAAGCCCAGCATCATCCAGCTCGTCGACCGGATCATCGTGGTCTACGTCCCCACTGTGCTCTCGGCCGCGGTGCTCGCGGTCCTGGTATGGACCCTCGGCGCCTGGGCCGTCACCGGCCACCCGGACACGCCTCGGGCGATCTTCGCCGCGCTGGCCGTATTGGTGCTGGGCTACCCCTGCGCGCTGGGCATGGCCACCCCGCTGGCCATGGCGCGCGGCGGCGGGCAAGCAGCCGAACAGGGCATATTGATGCGCTCAGGTGAAGCTTTCCAAATCTTTGGGGAGATCCGCAGGGTCGTACTGGACAAGACCGGCACGCTCACCGTGGGCAAACCCACGATCACGGACGTGGTGCCCGCGGCCGGCGTCACCCGCGAGGAGGTGCTCGCGGCCGCAGCGACCGTCGAGCTCAACTCCGAGCACCCACTCGGACGCGCCATCGTCGATGCGGCCTTCGACGCGAGCCTGGAACTCGGTGACCTGGAGGAATTCTTCTCCGAGACCGGACAGGGCGTGACCGCCGTTTCCAACGGAATCCCTCTCAGCGTCGGACGTCCGGATTGGGCGGCGCCAGAAGGACTCGGTGCGCTTACCTCGCGGCGCCAGCAACTCGAGGAGGAAGCACGGACCGTCGTCGTCGTCACCCGCAACGGACGGCTCCTCGGCCTAGTCGGTATCGCCGACGAGGTCAAGGCCGACGCGGCAGAGGCGGTGGCCCGGCTGCGCCGGGCCGGGATCGAGCCGATGATACTCACCGGTGACAATGCGCGTACCGCCGCGGCGGTCGGGCAGCAGGTCGGAATCAGCGACGTGCGCTCAGGACTGTTACCCGGCGAGAAGGCGCAGGCCATCCGGGAGCTGCAGGCGCAGGGCCTGCGGGTGATGATGGTCGGCGACGGCATCAACGACGCACCGGCACTCACCCAGGCCGACATCGGTGTCGCAATCGGTGCAGGCACCGACATCGCGATCGAATCCGCCGACATCGTCCTGGTTGGTCCGCGTCTCAGTGCCCTCGCCGACGCACGCGACATCGGCGTGTCGTCCTTCCGCAAGACCAAGCAGAACCTCGGGGTGGCTTTCCTCTTCAACGGCATCGGCGTGCCGCTGGCCGTCACCGGGGTTGTCGGACCGGTATGGGCGATGATCGCGATGATCGCGTCGGTGTCGCTCGTGCTGGCCAACAGCTTCGGCGCGCGCCTGTCGCCAGCCGGCATCGCAGCGCTCGGCCGTCGACTCGGCGGATGGTCACTCGACGCCGTGCGAGGCCTGAGCCCCCGAGGCCTGCGTCGCTGGGCCTGGACGCCACGGGCGGCCGGAATCGTTGTCTTCGTGCTAGCCGCGCTGGTCGCTGGCGCGGTGTGGGGCATCGCGCTCGGTGCGCCCGTGCCTGGGATCTCATAATGGTGCGCTTCCCAATTCTCTCCTCCGAACAGATCACCGCCGCCGCGGCGGCCGGACTGGTGCTGCTCGACTTCTGGCAGGCCAGCTGCGCGCCCTGTCAAGCCCTCGAACCACGGCTCGAACACGTCGCCCGGCGCCATCACGGCGCGTTCACCGGCTACCGGATCGACGTGGACACCGACACTGTCACACCGGCCCGCTACGGCGTGCTCAGCATCCCCACCCTCGTCTGGCTACGCGACGGGGTGGAGGTCACCCGCCAGGACGGCCTAATCCGGGCCGAGGACCTCGAGCAGGTACTCACCACCCTTATCGCCACCGACCCCTGACAGCCGGAGACACAGAAGCCACCTGCATGGACGAGGGCATCACCCTGATCAGCTCCAGCGACTTGCCCCTATCTGAACAGGAGCCCACGGTTTCTTCCTCGACTCCAACCGGGCAACCCCCGCGTCGCGGAAGATCCGCGCCAACGACGAGACCGACGGCACTGGCTCCATCCGCAACGAGCGCATCTTTTCGTGAACACTGATCGGGCCATGATCCAAACCCGACTGCTCAAGAGCGGCACGAACGCCGACCGCTTGAGCCTTCACCTCATCCGAGATCCGGTTCGGGCTCGACCTCGGCCAGCGGGTGCGAGGCTCAAGTGCTGCAGCCTGCCCCTCCAACCGCGCTCGTTTCCGAATCGCATAGAAGGATTTGCGAGACAGGTCATGCTCGAGACAAAACGTCGTCACCGACCCGCGCGGCGCATCATCAGGCCACTGGACGATCGCGAGACGGACACGAGGATCAACAGGTTCAACAGGGCTCATCCCTCAAACATCGATCAAAAGTGTCACCACCAAGACCGCCAGAAGTGTCACCAAACTATTGGGGCAGAACTGTTACCGATGTCCTGAGACATCACACTCACTGCCACCGTGCCACTGACGGATGCCAATTCCGGCCAAGCGTCAGCCCGTCGATTACCGGATCGATGAAGGCAGCTACTCGAATGAGGGCGTCCGAGAAGAGTTCCGGGATCGAGTCCCTCTGCTCCTGGTGCGTGCGCCACAAAGACCACTTCACTTGCGCAATTGCCGGCATCCCCTCCAACGCAGGAATCAGGGTTTCGAGCGTTGCCCGACGATGTGAGGCCACGACGATCATCGCCTCCCGTAACTCCGTCTCGTCGATCGAGTGCCGGTTTGCGATCGCAATAACGTCCGCGAAGTCGCGCCATCTCGTATTGGCGTCTCCGCGTTGGATCATCGTGACAACTTTCTCCGCGACGATCATCACGATCGGGTAGCCGAGGATTGAAATGGGTGCGGACTGGTCTTTGTCGAGGACACGCGGCAGGATGACTCGCTGCGGAGCCGGCCAGATCGGGTCGCCAAAACTGATGTCGAGACCGATGACGTTCTCAGATCGGCCGATCATGCCGGTCAGTTTCACCCGGATTCCTTGATACTCATCACCGTCGCGGATGGTCTCGGCGCGAATCGACCCGAGGTCAAACTCGATGCCGTCGTCGAGGGAAATTGCGGCGATCTCGCGGATTCGGGTCGCAACATCCTGAGCATCGTTATTGATGCGCGTTGCTTCAAGATCGATGTCCTTGGTCGGACGTCGAAGAGCGAATGCGGCGAGAAGCACACCGCCCTTGAGCACAAAGTCACACGCATACTCAGATGTCGCAATTCGTGCGAGCATTCCCTCAAGTGTGTAGAGCCGCGCAAGTTCACTGACGTTCTGCCCACCAGCTCGCGCCTGATTCTGGATGTGCGCGAACCGTGACGCACCGTTCGTCACAGCAGGACCTCCAGAGAGTTGCGCAGCCGAGGCAACGCCTTCGGAAAGCTCTTCGCCATCTTCAGCAGCTCCGCCGGCTGGGAACTAGGGATACGCAGCCACCGCTTCAGGGCCTCATTCGCGGTGTCAGCGCCGATCAGATGCGGAAGCCTAAACGCATCGATGATCGTGCGCTGCGAACTGTACAACCCGATGAAAATGCCGTCAATGATTTCAACCTGCTCTCTGCCAACGAGGAATGTGCTGGCGTCGAAGTGGTGCCACGCGATCCTCGAATACGGTGCCTTCAGCGTCCGCGAACCTCGCGGAACGGCAATATCGATCTGGAACGGGATCTCATCAGTCAGGTCATGACGGTCCAGGGCACTCGTGAGGCACATCGTCGCACTCGGCTTACGTAAGGCAATCGAGGCCAGAGAGGCGCTGTCATCGTCAACCAACCCCGTCCGCGCGTATGTCCCCGGCGCGATGCGCTCGACATCTCCTCGGAGGATTCCCTCGTCGACGTCTCGCCACGAGAGTTTGGATGCCGTGATGTCCGCGTCGCGAAGGATCGCCTTCGACGGAAGCCTGCGATCGGCCATTGCTCCCACCCTCCGTCCGTGGCAAATTGTTTACATATAGGACATGTGTGTACACATATTGTCACACACTTTGCCCTAAGGCAACACAGCTCTTCATGCAATGCAGGGTGCTAGCGCCAACGCTACTGTTCCCTCATGACAGCGGAACACTTCGAGGAGTACGCGAACCTAACGGCGGACCAGCGCAGCCCGGACCGTGCGCGACGCGTTTTTCGCCGGGCTCGATCAGCGTCTGTTGCCGACAACCAAACCTGGGGCAATCCACGCAGCCTTGCCGACGACGGTTGAAGCCACACAGCAACCGAGGCAACTGATCCGCGGGCACGTGGATAACTTTACGATGGCGTGAGCCGACCACGGCCTTCAGGCTTATTGAGCCGCCCATACTCTGGCACGGCGGCCGGCATGGATGAGGCACAATGACCAGCGATCAATAGGTCACTCTCACGGATACGCCGGGACCTCGACAAACACTGGGCTGCGATCGGTCACAGAGTCGGTATTTGACCCAACATTTGACCCAAAACTTTTTGAAGTGTGGGCAAAATGTGGGCAAACGAACAACAAGCCCGACCGCTGTGATGTATCAGGACATGCCTGACAAATCTGCATCAGGACATCTCTGACAGTTCGTGCATCAGGACATCTCTGACACTTAGAGGGTTCTGGGTTGTCGTCCTCG
>NZ_BAAAKW010000057.1:0-18515 GCF_039527955.1 Rhodoglobus aureus
CCGAAAAAGAGAACTGGGAGGCGATAACGTGAAATACAGAGGTCAAAAACGGCCCTCACGACTCGCCGGGCCTCCCAAAAACCCCTAAATCAGCAGCGTCCTAGGTCAGTACCATTCGGGTCAGTACCGCTCAGGTTCAGGCGCGAGCTGGAACCGTCGACCGGTGATCTCGGTGGGCTTAATCTCTACCCAGACGTATTTGAGAGTGGGGATTAGCGGGTGTAACGGCAACGCATTGGCGGCGTCGATCTCATTTTGAGATTCGATCGCGCGTGCTGTTCCCTTGACCACCACGCTCCACGCAGAGTGGGCGCCCACGGAGTCTGTCTCCAGTGCGACCTTGTCGTTGATGGTGAGTTTCAAGAGCTTGGTGCCTTGCGCAGTGCGCAGCAGGAGTCGTTTGTCGACCGCGATGAAGTTCACGGGATAGATCTCTGGCTCACCTTGAAAGCTGACCGCTATCCGGCCCAAGCTGGCGGTGCGCAGCAACTCCCAGCAGGTCTCTTGATCTAACTCTTCAACGGGATCATTTAGATTCTCGCTCATGGGGGTCAACCTTCCGTGGGGTAATTCTCCCACGGTGCCGGACTCTGTGCTAGCCCTCTAGCGGATACTGGGAGGTGGCTCCTATTCGGACTCCCCGTCTCCACCTTCCCAAATGGAACTCATCTCCTGGAACGTGCGCTGCATGATTCGCAACATCGCGGACTGTGCGTCTTCAGGGTTGCCTCGTTGAATGGCGCTGGCGACGTCGACATGAAACTGCAGCGCATCGACGTGTGGATGCGTCGGCATGAGTCCGTAGTGAGTACGCCCAGCGAGCACTTCGCTCACGAGTGTGTGCAGTTTGCCGAACATCTCGTTACCGGAGTTAGTGAGCACGAGCCTATGAAACTCGATGTCCAGCTGAAGGAAACGTTCATGGTCGCCTTCTTGTCCGGCTGCCCATAGTTTGCCAGCGAGTCCCATTAGTTCGCTCGCGCCGGTGAGCGGCGCGCGGATGGCGGCAAGACGGGCGGCTTCTGGCTCGACGGCAGTCCGCAGTTCGGTTAGGGAGCGCAGTTGTGCGATGCGACCGGGCGAGGCGAGGCGCCACCTGATCAGCTGTGGGTCGTACAGATTCCATTCGGATTGCGGCAACACCTTTACTCCGACGCGGCGTCGCGACGAGATCATGCCCATTGAGGCGAGCACCCTAAGGGCCTCCCTTATGACGGAGCGTGAGACGTCATAGCGCTGTTCGAGTTCGTCGGTTCGCACGATCGTGCCGGCGGGCAGGCCTCCTGAGCACAGCGTTAGGCCGAGCCGGTCGAGGACGTGGGCATGTAGGCCCAGTAGGCGTGACGAAGGTTCGTTGCTGGGGGCAAGGAACGCATAATCGTCATTAATCATGAGTTCATCATATCGCTTTGCAACATTACTTGAATAAGTATGACATTAGTTGCTAGGCTGCCCGAATTGAGATGATGTAGCCATCGATGACTGCGTTAGCTCGGTGTGCAGAGAAGCGCACCATCACCAAGACACAGAGGAAGTCGTAATGAAGCGATCTGTAATCCGAACCACCGGGATTGTGACAGCAGCCCTACTCCTAGGAAGTGGGCTCGCAGCCTGCAGCCCTGGGGCAGGCGGAGAGTCCGAAACGTTGCGCGTCACGCTCGTGAACCACGTATGGACCGACATCATCAAGGACAAGATTCCGGAGTTCGAGAAGGAAACTGGAATCAAGGTCGAGGTCGCGCAATTCGGCGAAGACCAGCTATCGGACCAGTACAACGTCAAGCTCAATGCAGGTACCGACGAGATCGACGTAATGATGTATCGCCCTCTTCAAGAGGGCAAGCTCTTTGCAAAGAACGGCTACTTTGCCGATCTGAGCGATAGCGTCACCGAAAATGCCGACTGGGATTGGTCCGATTACCAGGAAGGTCCCGTTGACTCGACAAGCTACGACGGCCAGGTAGTGGGCGTTCCGATCATCACCGAGCAAGAGGTGCTGTACTACCGCAAGGATCTCCTGAAGGCAGCAGGTCTCGAAGTGCCTACGACGATGGACGAGCTCCTCGCGGCGGCTGAACAGATCAAGAGCGAAAATCCAGGAGTAGCCGGATTCGTTGCCCGTACTGCGAAGTCGGCAGCGGTGACTCAGTTCTCCAGCTTCCTTTACAGCTACGGTGGCGACTTCATCGACGAGGATGGGAACGCTTCGATCGATACCCCGGAGGCCAAGGCGGCATTCGCCACCTACGGAAAACTCATCCGCGACTTCGGTCCGGAAAATGTCAGCACCGACGTGAGCTGGCCCGAGGCTATGGCCATCTTCACCCAGGGCAACGCTGCGTTCTACACGGAGGCGGACAGCCTGTACAAGAACGCGACAGACCCCACCAACTCCAAGGTCTCCGACACCGTCGGCTTCGCGCCTATCCCGGCCGGCCCCGCTGGTTCAAAGGCATACAACGTGCCCTCGTGGGCACTCGGTATCAATGAAGCTTCGCCCCAGCAGGACAACGCGTGGAAGTTCATCGAATGGGCTACCAGCCAAGAAATGACTCTTGAGATTCAGCAGGCAGGCGTCCCCGGTGCCCGGCAATCAGTGTGGGAGGATCCTTCGGGAGTCTCGACTTACCCGGCCGACCTTGCGGAGACCATCGCGATCGCCACGAAGAACGGTATCGGCCACGACCGTCCACTCGTCATCAAGGTGCCAGAAGCGCGGGAGATCGTCGGTGATCCGATCGTTGTCGCCATCACCGGTGGAGACTCAGATGCCGCAGCGGACGCCGCCAACAAGGCGTTCCAAGAGCTCTTGGACGACGAAAACAAATAAGCAGCGTTAGACGCTCGCGGTGGCCGGAGCCCTCAGGGTTTGCTCCGGCCACCGCTTCGCTCTCCCCCGTTCACACACACGTACATTCAAGGAGGTATCGATGGCCGCGACTACAGGTGTTCGCACATCGCCCCGGAAGACTTACTCCGACTGGGCTAATCGCCACCGCAAGTGGCTGTTCGCTTCGCCAGCAATAATCCTCGTCGGCCTGCTCATCACTATCCCCTTGGTCTGGACGATCTACCTCAGCCTCACGAACTCCGAGGGCTCGGTGCGCTCAGACCACCAGTTCATCGGTTTCGATAACTACGCGGAGGTCTTCGCGGACGTCGACCGGTTTTGGCCTGCGGTCGTGCGTACATTCATCTTCACGGGGGGTGTGCTCATTATCGAGCTGGTTCTCGGTATGGCCATTGCTCTACTCCTCCGACGACCGTTCCGTGGGGAACGGTGGGTGCGAGTTGCCATCCTGTTGCCTCTGGTAGCTACACCTGTCGCCATCGGTATGATGTGGAAACTCATCTTCGATCCCAATATTGGCTTCGCCAACCAGGCCCTTGGTTTCTTCGGTATCGCCCCGCAGCCGTGGCTGTCTGGTGAGTTCACGGCATTGCCGACGTTGATGTTCGTCGACATCTGGCAGTGGACCCCTATGGTCGTTCTCATCCTGCTCGCGGGGCTCACCTCTCTCTCCGAGGAGCCTGACGAGGCGGCCCGTATCGACGGAGCAAGCGCAGCACAACGCTTTTGGTTCGTCACGCTGCCGCTGATGCGGACGACCGTCATCGTTGCCATTTTGCTGCGCAGCATTGACGCACTCAAGACCTTCGACATCCTGTACGCCACAAAAGGCAAGGGAGGCGGGTCATTTAACGAGGTCGAAACCCTCAACATTTATGCCTACGGCCTCAGCTTCGACTACAACGACTACGGTGTCGCGTCCGCAGTGCTCATCATCTTCTTCCTGCTGATCATCGCGATCATGTGGCTAATCACATTCAAGAGAAAGGAGAAGGTGTCGAAATGACCTCTACACTGACTCCCGCAGCGACCATCCCCACCGTACCGAAGGCGCGTCGGCGTAAGCCGCTTGCCACTCGCGCGTACAGCTGGTTCCGTGCCATTGCACTCGTGATCATCGTGCTCGCTTTCGTTCTGCCACTGTTCTGGATGCTGCTTTCCGCGTTCAAGACCAATGTTGATATTTATGACGTCAGCAAGTCGCTTCTGTTCACTCCCACTCTTGAGAACTTCGACAACGTGCTTGGGCGCGACAACTACTTCGAGTTCATCTTCAACAGTGCGTGGATTGCCTTCGCCTCGACGGCGCTATCGCTGCTCGTGGGAGTTCCCGCCGCCTACGTGATGAGTCGCTTCGGAATGCACCGCTCCGCCGGGATCGTTTTGCTCGCCCGAATCATTCCTGGCGTCAGTCTGCTTGTGCCGTGGTACTTCATCTTCGCGAACTTGCGCATGGTGGGCGACTACAGCGTGCTAATCCTGTCGCACATGTTCGTCGCGCTGCCGCTAATCGTGTACATAATGATGTCGTTCTTCGATTCGTTGCCTGAAGATCTCGAGGAGTCGGCGCAGGTCGATGGCCTTACGCCAATCGGCGCTTTCCTTAAGATCACTCTGCCGCTCTCCACGCCAGGGATCGCGACCGCAGGAATCCTCTCGATCATCTTCTCGTGGAACAACTTTATGTTCGCGCTTGTGCTCTCCGGCGCCAACACGAAAACCCTCCCTGTGGCAATCTTCAACTTCGTGTCGTACGCGAGTATCGACTGGGGCGGACTCATGGCCGCAGCGGTCGTAGTGACCGTGCCGATCATGGTCATCGCGTTGTTTACTCAGAAGTACATAGTCTCCGGCCTCACCGCCGGGGCTACGAAGGGTTGATGCCTCGTGCTAATCGAACGCGCTGAAGTAATCGTTACTAGCCCCGACCGCAACTTCGTCACCTTCAAATTGACAACCGACTCTGGGTTGACGGGGCTAGGCGATGCGACTCTCAACGGCCGTGAAATGGCCGTCGTCAGCTACCTGAGCGAGCATGTCGTGCCGCTGCTGCTCGGCCGTGACGCGCACCGCATTGAAGACACCTGGCAGTTCCTGTATCGCAGTGCCTACTGGCGACGCGGGCCTGTAACGATGGCAGCGATCGCTGCCGTCGACGTCGCGCTGTGGGACATCAAGGCAAAGGCGGCGGGTATGCCGCTCTATCAACTGCTGGGGGGTGCCTCTCGTGCCGGCCTACTCGCCTACGGCCATGCGTCAGGCAAGTCGATGCCGGAGCTGTTCGACAGCGTGCGCGACTACCAAGAACAGGGTTACCAAGCGATCCGCATCCAGACGGGTGTGCCCGGACTGCGCGCCATCTACGGGATCGCCGGCAACGAGCCGCTCCCCGGCAATGAGGGGAAGCGTTACGACTATGAGCCAGCTCAGCGAGGTGCTTTTCCTGCAGAAGAAGACTGGGACACGCGCGCGTACCTGACGCATCTGCCCACGGTGTTCGAGGCGGTTCGAAACGAGTTCGGCCCGGAGGTGCCGCTGCTGCACGACGGCCACCACCGTATGACGCCGATTCAGGCGGCGAGACTCGGAAAATCGTTGGAGCCCTACGACTTGTTCTGGTTGGAAGACTGCACGCCCGCCGAGAACCAGGAGGCATTGCGACTTGTACGGCAGCACACGACGACGCCACTCGCCATCGGCGAGATCTTCAACTCCGTGTACGACTACCAGCAAATCATTCGGGAGCAGCTCATTGACTACGTTCGCAGCGCTGTCACTCACACCGGTGGAATCTCGCACCTCAAGAAGATTCTCGATTTTGCTGCCCAGTATCAGATCAAGTCGGGCATGCACGGCCCGACAGATATCTCGCCAGTCGGTATGGCGGCGGCGATGCACCTCGGTCTAGCAATCCACAACTTCGGAATCCAGGAGTACATGAAGCACGGTGAGAGGACCAACGCCGTGTTCGAGCAGTCGTATACCTGGAAGAACGGGCTGCTGCACCCTGGTGATAAGCCCGGCATCGGCGTTGAGCTCAACGTCGACGAGGCGGGCAAGTACCCCTACGAACAGGCCTACCTTCCCTACAATCGTCTCGCAGACGGGACGGTTCACGACTGGTGAGCGACCGCACCCGGGCTGTTCCGCCCCTAATTGTGATGCTCGGCGTCTCGGGTTCCGGTAAAACTACAATCGGGGCGCTTATCGCCGATCAATTGGGGGTCCCGTTCACTGACGCCGACTCCCTTCACCCTGCTGTCAATGTGGCAAAGATGGC
Organism: Rhodoglobus aureus; assembly: GCF_039527955.1. Taxonomy (NCBI): domain Bacteria; kingdom Bacillati; phylum Actinomycetota; class Actinomycetes; order Micrococcales; family Microbacteriaceae; genus Rhodoglobus; species Rhodoglobus aureus. The sequence continues at coordinate 6,132 of NZ_BAAAKW010000057.1, forward strand.
ATCAGGAATCCCCCTCGACGACGGGGATCGTTGGCCATGGCTCGCACTAGTGGGAGAGGAACTGGCCTGTGCCGCTCGCAGCGGAACAGGCCTCGTAATGGCGTGCTCGGCGCTCACGCGAGCGTACCGGGACGCGATCAGGGCGAAGGCTCCAGAACTGCGCTTCGTTCATCTCAGTGGCGACCGCGAGGTGCTTGCGCAGCGCACGACCGGCCGCAGCGGACATTTCATGCCGGCGAGCCTGCTGGACTCCCAGCTCGCCACTCTGGAGCAGCTGCAGCCGGACGAGCAGGGAATCGTCGTCGACGTCGCGCCACCCGTCGCCGAGGTCGTTGCCAATGCCGTTGACCGCATTCACCGGACGCCGTGATGCGGGCCGACCTCCGGACAGACTCCTAACGTCCGCTGGTCCGGGCTATAGCGAGGTGTAATTTTTCGTAGACCGCGGGCTACTCGGCCCAGCTCTTTGCGCGGCTCGCTTTGTTGCACTAGGTCATCGCGTTCGCTGACGCCGACGCTACTGACGCAAAGCAAACGCTGTACTGTGATGACCTGTGGCACTGCCATGGGCCATCACCTTTTTGGCTGAAAGTACGAACCCCCGAATAACCGTGTAAACTCGGCCACTGAACTTCGGCGAGGGAACTTTCGAGTTCCGTTATCGACGCGGCGGGCAAGTCACAGGGCTTTTCCTCACGTGGCAGACGATCAGTCTGCCGGCGTTCGAGTTGAACTACAGACAACGATCTGGGTGTTGCGCCCACTCACGGACCACTGGTCCATAAGGAGACAACAATGGCTAAAGACGTCAACCACGTCGTCACGGATTCCCGCGATTCCTTCGGCAAGGGTGCTGCCCGCAAGCTTCGCGCTGCAGGCAAGATTCCCGCTGTGATCTACGGTCACGGCACCGACCCCATCCACGTTGCCCTTCCGGGGCACGAGATCGGGCTCATCCTGCGCAAGTCGAACCAGATTTTGGACCTCGACATCAATGGCAAGAGCCAGCTCGCTCTCGTCAAGGACGTGCAGAAGGACCCAGTTCGCCAGATCATCGAGCACATCGACCTCGTTGTCATCCGCAAGGGTGAAAAGGTCATCGTTGATGTACCAATTCACCTCGTTGGTGAGTCGGCTCCCGGTACCATCGCCAACCTTGATGCACCGACCGTCTCCGTTGAGGCTGAAGCAACTCACATTCCTGAGTACTTCACCGTCGACATCGAGGGCCGCGAAGAGGGCGAGCACATCTACGCCAAGGACGTCACCCTCATCACCGGTTCAGTTCTTCTCTCCGACCCCGAGCTTCTCGTTGTTGGCCTCAGCACCCCGCGTTCATCGGTCGAGGCTGAAGCTGCTGAAGAAGAGGCCGCAGCGGTTGCTGCAGAGGCTGCTACGCCTGAGGCTGCTGAATAATCCGATTCTTTCGCAAGCGAGAAATCGTGGATGACCAATGGTTAGTAGTCGGGCTCGGTAACCCTGGGCCCGGCTACGCCGGTAATCGCCACAATGTGGGCCACATGGTGTTGGCCCATTTAGCAGACGAAATTTCTGCCACGTTCAAGAACCACAAAGCCAACGCTGCGGTCGCTGAAGGCCGCAGCTTTGGTGACGGGCCCAAGCTCATTTTGGCTAAACCCAATTCCTTCATGAATCTTTCGGGTGGTCCCGTAGCCGCGCTTATGCGCTTCTACAAGATCCCCGTCGAACGGCTCATTGTCGTTCACGACGAGCTCGACATCGATTTCGATGCCGTGAAGCTCAAGACCGGTGGCGGTCACGGCGGTCACAACGGCATCCGCGATATCGCTGCTGCTGTCGGCTCGCCAGACTTTACCCGCGTGCGTGTGGGCATCGGCCGCCCTCCCGGTCGTCAACCGGCCGCTGACTTTGTCTTGCGCGACTTCTCGAGCGACGAACGTAGCGTGCTGCCCAACCTTCTTGGCGACGCAGCGGATGCCGTTGCCCTAGTAGCGAGCGATGGCCTCGAAGCGGCCCAGCTGCGCTTCCACAGTCCACGCAAGTAGGCCATGCAAGAAGCACTCGCAGTTTGCTGCGCTGTGGGAGAACTCGCACCGTGCTGTCGGTAGCCGCGAGTAGACTCCACCGGTGACTCTCGACGGACTTATCTCAGCGCTTTCGCGCTCCCAAACTGTAGAGAACGCGCTGCGATTCTCGAAGCAGAGTGCAGACTTCTCCCTCGTTGAAGGCTTAAGGGCGCCGCTATTGGGCGGGCTGCTCACCCAATCTAACGAACCGCGTTCGCTGCTTGCCATCACGGCGACGGGTCGCGAATCCGAGTCGCTGCGTCGCTCACTCACGAGTTATCTTCCTGGCGCTCAGATTGTCGAGTTTCCGGCCTGGGAGACGCTCCCGCACGAACGCTTGAGTCCCAGCGCAGAAACTGTGGGCAAGCGGATGCAGGCCCTGCGCGATCTTGCGCGCTGGCAGGAGAACCCTGTCGGCCAGTTCGTTCTGGTCGCATCCGTTCGGGCCGCACTCCAGCCCATCGCCGACAACCTCACAGCGATTGAGCCCATCGAGCTGACCGCCGGCGCCCGAAACTACGATCTTTCGGCGCTCTCTGAGCGACTAGTCGCGTTGGCATATTCCCGAGTCGACATGGTTACCCGGCGCGGAGAGTTCGCTGTGCGCGGCGGAATCCTTGACGTGTTTGCGCCCAACCACGAGCATCCGCTGCGGCTCGAATTCTTTGGCGACGAGCTTGAACAATTGCGGGAGTTCTCGGTTGCCGACCAGCGTTCGATCGACGGCGAGATTCTATCTGCCGAGCTTGTACCCAGCCGCGAAGTGCTGCTGAGCGAGTCTGTGCGCCAGCGTGCGCGCGAGATGCAACACGAGTTCCCGAGCCTGTCGACCATGCTCGCGAAGATCGCCGAAGGCATCCCCGTTGACGGCATGGAGTCGTTGGCGCCAGCCCTCGTTGACAAGCTTGTGCCTCTCACCCATTACCTCCCGGCGGATGCCGCCATCGCGGTGCTGTCGCCGGAGAAAGTCTCCTCTCGTGCCGTGAATCTGGCCGAAACGAACCGCGAGTTCCTCAGCGCAGCCTGGAATGCTGCAACGGCTGGGGCTGAAGCGCCCATCGATTTGGATGCGGGAGACTTTGTCACCCTCAACTCGCTTCGAGAGTCGGCTGGCTCCCGCCCGTGGTGGACCCTCAGCACCTTCGACTCGGGGGAGACGGATGCCGCCAGCCTGCTCGATTCTGCAGAAGAAGCATCCGAATATGTGCGCATTGATGCGGCCGGAGTTCCCTCGTTTGCCGGAACAGTAGATGGCGCTCTCGATCATGTTGCCCAGTTGCTCACTGACGGTTGGACGGTCGGGATCATCGCCGAGGGCAGTGGGCTCGTGGAGCGAACCGCCGACCTGCTGGCCGAGCGCGAACTGTCGGGGCGTGCCGTTGACTCGTTCCCGGCTGAGACTGAGCCGGGCGTGGCGTACCTGCTGCGGGCATCCGTAGATCATGGCTTTGCCGTTGACGGCATCAAACTTGCGGTTCTCAGCGAGGGCGAGTTCTTCGGTCGTTCTGTCGGCTATGCCTCTCGCCCGATGCGCAAGTTGGCGACGCGACGCAAGAACGTTGTCGATCCGATTCAGCTCAAGAGCGGCGACTTTGTGGTGCACCACACCCACGGCATCGGCAAGTTCCTTGAACTGGTGACGCGTGAGGTGAGCACCGGCGGGCGCAATGCAGTCAAGACTCAGCGCGAGTTTTTGGTGCTCGAGTATGCGCCAAACAAGCGCGGGTACCCCGGCGACAAACTATATGTACCGACCGACCAGCTCGACCTGCTCTCGCGTTATGTCGGTGGCGAAGCGCCAACGCTCAACAAGATGGGTGGCAGCGATTGGTCGGCCGCCAAAACTAAAGCGCGCAAGGCTGTTCGCGACATTGCTGTCGAACTGGTGAAGCTCTATAGCGCGCGCATGGCTAGCAAGGGTTTCGCCTTCGGGGCAGATACGCCCTGGCAGCGTGAGCTCGAAGAAGCGTTTGCTTTTGCCGAAACCCCCGACCAGCTGACCACGATCGATGAGGTCAAGGCCGATATGCAGAGCCCGGTTCCGATGGACCGGCTGCTGAGCGGGGACGTGGGCTACGGCAAGACCGAGGTGGCCGTTCGCGCCGCGTTCAAGGCTGTTCAAGATGGCAAGCAGGTGGCGATGATTGTGCCGACCACACTGCTCGTGCGTCAACACATGGAAACTTTCGCCGACCGCTTCGCTGGATTCCCGGTGCATTTGCGGGCGCTGAGCCGCTTCCAAAGCGACAAAGAATCTCGCGAGACTCTCGCCGGCCTCACCGATGGAACCGTGGATGTCGTGATCGGCACCCACAGACTCCTCTCGAAGAACATCGCTTTCAAAGATCTCGGACTCGTGATAATCGATGAAGAGCAGCGCTTCGGCGTCGAGCACAAAGATTCCCTCAAGAAGCTCAAGACCAACGTTGACATCTTGGCAATGACGGCGACCCCGATTCCTCGAACCCTCGAGATGGCGGTCACGGGCATCCGCGAGATGTCGACACTGGCAACACCGCCAGAAGACCGGCACCCCATCCTGAGCTTCGTTGGGCCGTACTCTGAGCGCCAGGTTTCTGCAGCGATTCGTCGCGAACTTCTGCGTGAAGGCCAGATCTTCTATGTTCACAACCGGGTGAGTTCCATCAACCGGGTCGCGGCAAAACTTGCCGAGTTGGTTCCGGATGCTCGCATCGCTGTTGCACACGGGCAGTTGCCTGAGGCGGTACTCGAGCAAGTGATGGTCGACTTCTGGGAGCGCAAGTTTGATGTGCTGGTGTCGACAACCATCATCGAAACCGGGCTCGACATTGCTAACGCCAACACCCTGATCATCGACCGCGCAGACAAGTACGGGCTCAGTCAGCTTCACCAGTTGCGCGGACGCGTCGGTCGTGGCCGCGAACGCGCCTACGCCTACTTCCTCTACGACGAAGAAAAGCCACTGAGCGAAACCGCCCACGAACGCCTCGACACCATCGCAGCCAACAACGAGCTCGGTGCGGGAATGCAGATTGCACTCAAGGACCTCGAAATTCGTGGCGCCGGAAACTTGCTCGGAGGCGAGCAGTCCGGTCACATCGCTGGTGTCGGCTTCGACCTCTACTTGCGGATGATCGGCGAAGCCGTCTCCGCGTTCCGTGGAGACGTTGCCGAGGGCCAAACCGAGCTGCGCCTTGAGCTGCCGGTAGACGCCAACATTCCCGAAGACTATGTGGAAAGCGAGCGACTGCGACTCGAGGCATATCAGAAGCTTTCGACGGCCAGCGCACCGGCGGCATCCGCAGACAGCATTGATCGTGTGCTTGAAGAACTGAGCGACCGCTATGGCGAACCGCCAGAGCAAGTGCAGCACCTCATCGCAGTATCTCGACTGCGTCGTATGGCGCAAAAAGCGAGCCTCAGTGAGGTGGTGGTCATGGGCGACAAGCTTCGTGTCGCGCCGGCCAGCCTGCTCGACTCGAAACAGGTTCGACTGCAGCGCATGTATCCGGGATCGAAGTATCACTCTGCAGCGTCAGCCGCGATCATCCCACTTCCGACAGGCGCCAGCGATGGGCAGCTCATCGAGTGGACCAAAGACCTACTGATGTCGATCTTTGGTGCAAAAGACACGGCGGCCGAGCTCGCTGAGATTGTTTCCGCTGAGAAAGTGGCCGCAGACGAAGCCGCGGCAACTGAGGCGGCTGCAGCGAAGGCAGCGGCGGCTAGCGCTAAGGGCGCCGAGAAGTCTTAGCTTTCGGTGGGAGCGGCCGCTGATACTTCGCTGTCAGCGGCGGCAGCGGCAGCATCAGCGGCGCCAGCAGTGTCAGCAGTGTCAGGCGCGGCGACAGCGGCGGCGTCAGGCACGGCGGCAGTGTAAGGCGTGGCAACATCCGGCGCAGTGGTCTCTGGCACAGCAGGCGCCTGCTTCGGCGGGAACGCGAGCGGGTTGAGCCGTCCGTCGATGCGGTGCACACGTCCGACTGCCATGGGGATCACCACAAGCGATCGCAGGTCGAGCACAGCGTGGGCGATGATCGCAACGAGAATGCTGCCACTCAGCACGTACAGCCCCATGAAGAGCGCACCGATCACCGTAGTGATGACGATGCCGACAACCCCCTGATAGGAGTGCATGAGGCCAAACAGCAACAGACTGCCCACGATGGAAACGACAGCATTGCCTGTGGTCGCAAACAGCAGCGCGGGCAGCGCCAGCCTGAAGAGTAGTTCTTCGACAACACCGGCGTTGATCGATAGCAGTCCACCGAGCACGAGCTCTTGGCGGTTGCGCGGAAGGATCGACTGAATGTCGCCAACGCTGATGATCTCGTCGCCCTCTTTGCGCACGGCTACAACGCCAACGATCGTGAGCGCAACAACGCCGATGATCATGCCGACGATAACGCCGGCCGTGACCGTTGGCCTGGCAGCGAGTGCGGAGAGTAGCCATGAAACCCAGGGCCATGCCTGCACCTCGGCCAACAGGGGAGCAGCGAAGCGGCCACTGGCCAGAAGCGTGACTGCCGTCATCCCGCCGAATAGTGACAGTGAAACGATCAGCCAGCGGCGCAACATGAGCTGGCGGCGCTTGGTGGTGCGAAATTTTTTGAATCGGCGATACTCGCGCTTATCCCGGCGAAAAGTGCGCAGAGCAAGTGCTGCAAGCACCCCGACGAGGGTGAGCCACAAGAGCTCGAGCATGACGGGATTGGTGGGGTCGAGCATCCACCAATGGTGTCATGCGATGGCGGGAATACCGGCTAGCAGCGACCCCACATGCCGAGCCCTGCCGTCTGGGTGTCGTCTTGGGCATCGCGCAGCGTGGGCCAGTAGCGGTCGTTGAGACCAATCTTGAGCGATGTAGCTGCGCCCAGTTCGATCATGGCGAGGTTCACGAAAGTTCCATCATCGAGATACAGGTAGAGCAGTGAGCGTCCGTACCGATCTTCGGGTTCGCGATCTTCGAGAGCCCACACCAGGGTGCTTTCGGGGAGAAAGTCTCTGAGGATTTCGCGCGCTTCTTCGCCGTAGCATTCACCAGCATTGGGATTCTGCCGGCTGTCGAGTTCGGGGGTGTCGATTCCGATGAGTCGCACCTTCAATTCGGCGCTCCCGTTATCAAGGTAGAGGGTGTCGCCATCGTGCACATAGTTGACGGTCGCCGCGAAAGCGTCAGAAGGGATCCCGGATGCGGTGCTCTCGCCCGCCGAATCACCCATGCCATCCTGGCCGTCTAAGGACGCGTCAGCGGATGTATCCGGTGGACTTGGTGATCCGCTTTCAGCTGGACCAAAGCCGGGCACCGAACCCCCGGAGTAGACGGCGACTGCGACTACTCCGACGAGCGCTACAGCGATAGCAGTGCCAAGAATGCGGGGGCGTTTGCGCTGGTCTACCACTCGATGATTCTCGCATGAGGCAGGGCCGCGATCGCTCGCTTAGCTAGGGCTGGGGCCGCCGTAATGTTGCCGGCAGCGCCGGTAGCGTGCCGTCAGCGAGCGGAACCGCTCGAGCCGAGGGCGTTCGCGGTAGTTTCGCCGAGTTGCCGTCCCCACAGCGAATGAACGCTGCGCCAGTTGAAGACGTCCTGCACAAAACTTCCGTCAGTCTCGAGATGGGGGAAGGGCGAATAGCTCACGCCTGTCATCGACTCTGCAAGGTCAATGGAGCCTCTATTGAGGCGGTGAATTTGCAAGGCGAGAATTCGCTGCACAAATCGCGGCATCGCTCTAAAGCGGTACATCGGCGGGATTGCGGCCACAACGACAGGGCATTCGGCGTTTGGCCCCTGCCGTACACGGGCAACCAGTTGGCGGAGCCGCGTCGACCATTCGGTGGCGGTCGTACCGAGAAGTACGTCAGGCGCCCCCAAGATGATGACGACAACATCAACATCGGTCGACGGGTTTTTTAGTTCGGCGACAGCCCGTGACATTGTGAGTTCGGCATTGGTGATGGTCGTCCATGAGCACCCTGTGTCGCGTTCTCGTGCCACGTAGCGTGCAGTTTGCGAGACGACGGCGAGACCGTGATTGAGAACGCCGTATCCGGATGCCGCAGCGTCTCCGATGAAAAGGATGCGGGCAGGGTTGGGCGCGATGACTTCGCCCTCTGGGGCATCGGTAGGGAAGAGCGCGCTGGCCGTATCGATGCGATACGCCAGCATGTTTACCCTGAGTAGCGGGCGAAATAGGCGAACGATTCCTCCCGTTGCTCGACGGTAGAGAGTGCCGGGCGGTGCCGCCCCGGGAAGGGCTGCGCCGGGCACGCTAGATGATGGTGTGTTCTTCGGGTCCACACGACACATAGTGGCCGAGGTGTTGCTCGCCCGACAGTAGGACATACCCAAACTCGGGACGTGATATTCCCTTATTTTTACGAGGGGAGGATGTGTGCCTGACCGCTCCTACGGCAAAACGCCGGTGGGCTTGAATGGCTCGGGGGCGCTAGCGTTCTCGACCGACCGAACTAACCGCTAGTGAGACATCTTTCCCCAGCTGCCTGCCCCACAGCGAGTGAATGGTGCGCCAACTCAACTGTTCCATGATGTATTCACCGTCTGCGCCGATCGGAGGAAAGTGCGAATAGCTGACCTTCGGGTGAGTGTCTGAAACTGATCGTGAGGCGCGGTTAAGCCGGTGGGTTTGAAGCATGAGGATGCGACGAACAAAGTCTGGCATGGGGCGAAACCGGTACATTGGCGGAATCGCGGCCAGCACAACGGGGCAATTGGCGTCGGGGGTTTTGCGCACTAGCTCGACCACGCGACTCAGGCTGGCCGCCCATTCATGGGCCGCAGTTCCTACCAACACGTCGGGGGGCCCAAGCAGCACGACTACGACATCAAACTTGATATCCATTGTGGCCCCGCCGAGTGCCTTTGCGCTGCGAATGGCTGTGAGCTCTGGATCGGTGATCGTCGTCCACGAGCATCCTCTGTTGTGGTCACTCGCCACGAAACGCGCGGTCTGCGAAACGACTGCGAGACCGTGGTTGAGCACTCCGTAGCCGGATACCGCGCAATCCCCAATGAAAAGCATTCTTATGGGATCGGCTCCGGGAACCTCGCCCGCAGCTGGTCCATCGGGAAAGAGGGCATTGGCCATTTCGGCGCGGTAGCCCAATAGGCTCACTTTGAGCAATGGCCGAAATAAGCGAACAAGAATGCCAGCAATTCGGCTCCCCGACTTTCGCGAGGGAAGTTTGCGTGGGGCGGCAGAAGGCTGTTTGTTCGTCGCTACCACTCTCATATGGTGTCTGATCCCGCTCGTGATCTTCGGCGCGACATCCCCAATCCCGTTCGTGATCTTCACTTATCTTTGAGGGTGGGAAGATGGTGCCATGACCGAGCCAGCAGCGTCCCACCCCGAACTCGAGAAACTGATCGGCACCCTAGAGCGACTGCGAGCGCCTGGTGGCTGTGCCTGGGATCGTGACCAGACCCACGAGTCGCTCGTGCAGTATCTCGTCGAGGAGACTTATGAGCTCGTCGAGGCGATTGAGGCTGGGGAGCCTGCCGACATGGTTGAGGAGCTCGGCGATGTGCTCTACCAGGTGCTTTTTCACTCCGATATCGCTGCCGAAGAGGGCCGTTTCACGCTTGAAGATGTCGCGGCGAACATGACCGCCAAAATGATTGGTCGTCACCCACACGTCTTTGGCGACACCACTGCAGAAACTGCCGACGATGTTATCGCGGTATGGGATGACCTCAAGAAGACCGAAAAACCGCATCGTACGAGCGTCGTAGACGGCATCCCGCAGGGGATGCCAGCACTCGCGCTCGCAGACAAGCTGCTGGGGCGTGCCCACAAGGTTGGACTCCTGGATGCCACAGCCCCGGGTGCGATCAACGTCACGGAAGAAGACGAACTTGGCCCGCTATTGCTAGCGATTGTGGCATCCGCGAAAGCTAATGGCCTTGATTCGGAGCGGGCTCTGCGCACGGCGGTGCGTGGCTTGAGCGACGAGATTCAGGCGCACGAGGCCGAATCAGCCGAGAGTCCAGCAGCAGAGGCTTAAGTGGTGGTGCCCTCCCTAACCCGAATAGAGAGGGCACCGGCGCGATACCAATAGATGAGACATGTGATCGCACGTCGATCATCTAATAAATGGCATCACGCGCTAGAGGATCGGTCGGATTACCCGGCCTACCGATCCAGCATTGGAGAAGCCCCTGGTGAGCGGGGATTCAAGTAGATGTGGTGCCATCAACAGCGTTGTGGCACAAGGAGAAATCGTAACCGTTACAGACTTGATAAGCAAACAACCGTTATGTTAATCACTATGGCTCGCAAACCCGACCCGACCCGCAAGCCAGCGCTGATTCAGCAAGCACTCGAATTTCTTGTTGATAAGCCGCTGTCAAGCCTCACCTTCCGTTCGCTGGCAAAAGCTCTCGACGTGAGCACTTTCACGCTCGTCTACCATTTCGGTACCCGTGCTGAACTCATCCGCGAGATCGTTCGAGCCAACGCGCGCGGCGTGAGCCCCGAAGAGGCCTCCGCTATGCCCGCTGGCACAGTAGAAGAGTACTTTTCGAGCCTGTATCTTTCTTGGCAATGGACGCAACTGCCTGAAAATTTGCACCGTCAGCGACTCGAGTTCGAAGCGGGATTGCTTGAAGCGGTGTGGCGCGACGAGTTCACCATCACTCGAAACTATTTTCAGCAATGGGTTGAGTTGGGCGCGACAGCGCTCGTTTCGTTCGGTGTTGAGCCGAAGCAAGCTGAAATCGAGTCAAGACTGCTCATTAATACGTTCCACGGCGTGCAGTTCGATCTTGTAATGAATCAGGATCTCGAAGCCTCGCGTGCGGTGTTCGAAACTGCAGTGAAGCATCACCGCAGTCGCATCGAGGTTCTCCTCGCCGAAGCTGCAAACTAGCCGCGACACCGTGCTGCGGGCGAGAGATTCTGCCGCATGCGAGAGAATAGGAATCATGGCGTCAACTGTTAATCCTCCTCGCGGCATGCGAGACTTCCTCCCCGCAGACAAGACCCGCCGTGAGCGGGTTCTCGGTGTGATTCGGGGCAGCTATCGCGCACACGGTTTCGACGAAATCGAAACCCCGGTGATGGAAGACAGCTCCCGACTTCATGCTGGTTTGGGCGGCGACAACGAGAAGCTCGCCTTTGCTGTGATGAAGCGCGGGCTCACCACTGACAAGGTGCAGGCAGCATCCGAAGCGCTCGATCTTGCCGATCTGGGTTTGCGCTTCGACCTCACGGTGCCGCTCGCTCGCTTCTATGCCACTCACCGGGCTGAACTGCCCAAGGTTTTTCGTGCGATTCAGATCGCACCAGTCTGGCGAGCAGAGCGGCCGCAGAAGGGTCGCTACCGCCAGTTTGTGCAGTGCGACATCGACATCATGGGCGAGTCTGGTGTGAGTGCCGAGATCGAACTAATCACCGCAACTGCCGCAACACTCGACGCGCTCGGAATTGATGGGTGCAGCATTCGTGTCAATGACCGTCGCCTTCTTACGAGCGCGCTCACCGTGCTCGGGTTCCCGACAAAGGAGCACGAGTCTGTGCTGATCACTGTCGACAAGCTCGACAAACTCGGTGCGGATGGCGTGGTTGCCGAACTGCGCGAGCGTGCGTTCCCTGATGCCCCGGTCGCAGCGCTCGCGGAGTTCCTGCGGCGCCCCCAGCCTGAAACCAAGCCTGAGTTCACGGAGGATGCCATCCGCGCGGCCCTGCCCGCCGGCGTCAACGAGGCCGTAATTGCTGAACTTGCGACGATCGGTCACGCCGTTGAGGCCGGTCGCGGCACCTCCGGCGCGCTCATCGAGTTTGACCCGTGGTTGGTGCGCGGCATGGGCTACTACACGGGAGCAATCTTTGAGGTGGCGCACCCCTCTCTCGGCTATTCGCTTGGCGGTGGTGGTCGCTACGACGGAATGATCGGTCGCTTCCTGGGCAGCGATGTTCCGGCCGTCGGGTTCTCGCTCGGCTTCGAGCGACTTGTCGATCTTGTTGAGTTGGATGATGCTGCCAGCGACGATCAGGTGGCTCTCGTCTACGACACCGACGCTGACCCAGCGATCCTCGTGCGCCTGCAGGCCGAACTCATTCGAGAAGGAAAGCGGGTGCGACTTGAGGTGCGTCCACGCAAGTTACCGCAGTTGCTTGATCAGTTGCGGGATGCCGGTTTCACCAGTTTCGCTGCAGTCCGTGCGGATTCCGACAGCGTTGCTAGTCTCGAATTCAAGCCGCTTGACGGGCAGTAGTTAGCGGACAGTAGCTAGGAGACCGCTGATTAATTTGGTGGTCGATTTGGCGTTTTAAGGCGCGCCTTCCCAGTATTTTCGGGGGCTGATTAAGACTTAATTCATGCAGGGTTGTGA
>NZ_BAAAKW010000058.1:0-19531 GCF_039527955.1 Rhodoglobus aureus
CACCAAGTGCCCCGCCAGTCGCCCGGCGGGGCACTTGGTGTTTTGGTCTAGCCCCGCTCGACGATCTCCTCGAGGAACGGCAGCAGGTAGTTGCGGAAACGGTCGTAGTCCTCCGTGGCGGGGAAATGCCCCAACTTCTCCATAGGCGAGAACTTCGACCCCGGCACCAGATCCGCGATCTTCTGCGTGTCGGCGGGCGAGGTGTTCGGATCGTACTCGCCGGTGAGAAAGTACAGCATGCAGCGGCTGGTGTCGATGGCCGCTGCCTCTTCTGGACTCACATTGTGGTCATAGTAGTAGTAGAAGAGGTCTCCCGCGAATATGCCGGGTCCTCCGCACGCGTACTCCCACTGGATCTCCCTAACGTTACGCTCGGGCGAGTACGGCGAGATGTTGAGGAGCATCGCGGCGCCCGTGGAGGTGCGCGACACATTGGGGTTGTCGAATTCGCGCCGGATGCCATCCATCCCGACTTCCACGTACTCCGCCGCTGAGCGCAGCGCGCCCTCGACAGAAATCGTGGCGCGATAGCCGTCCGGGAAATTCGACGCCAGATCTATGGCGAGATGACCGCCCATCGAGCTTCCCATGAAGACGGGGCGGTCGAGTTCGAGCGCCTTTGCGAGCTCGTTCGGAAATGCCATCATTTGGCTCTTCGTCATCGCGTATTCCTCGGTCCACCACTCAACCTCGTAAGGTGGCAGCGACTTACCGTGGAAGGGCAGGTCGAACGCGATGACCCGGAAGCGACTCGTGACCTCGGGATCATTGAGCAGGTGGCGGTACTGTCGCCCATCCGAGCCGGCGGTGTGGCCAACTATTAACGGGATGCCTTGCCCCGCCTCCTCGTAGTAGATGCGGTACTCGACGCCTTCCACGGTCAGGTAGACATAACGTCCGGTGATGTCCTCATGCCTGGCGGTCACAGCACAGCCCCCTCGGTGCGGACGCTCTCTGCGCGCAGCAGGCTCGTCAGTCGGTTGAGCGCAGGCAGGTACGCGTAGAGCTCGCTTGTATTGTTGAGGTACAGCCCGTGGCGGATCGACGTGGTCTGTAGACATTGATAGAACGGGATGGGGTGCCCCTCGAGCATTCGATCCCAGTGCTCGTGTGTACCGCGCGCCAGAATCTCGGACTCGTCGTCGGCAGGCACCGACTCGTCAGCGGTAAGCGCCCCGTCTGCGAAGTGGAATGCCGCGTCGTCGTCACCGACACCGATCTTGATGGTGCCCGTGAAGTACCGCATCAAACGCGCGAACTCCGGGTCACCCATCGCACTGTCGCGCACATAGCGCGAAATATCGCTGGCTCTCATACTGTTATCTCCTTTGATTGGTGGAACTGATAGTCGGAAGCTACGAACGGAGGCGGTACATCGCCGTGTGGTCGGTGCTCGGCTCGATGTCGTTCGCCGTGGTCGACCAAACCGAGTCGATGGCATCACCAATGGGCACGGGAAATTTGACCTGTCTGGCGAGATCGGTCGCGATGTGCACGTCCTTGGCCATGAGCCGCAGGCTGAATCCCGAACCTTCCGTGCCACTCAGCACGAACTGCTCGATTTTGTTCTCGGAGGTATTTGACCTGCCCGATGACGCATTGAGGATGGTGTTGAGCATGCCCGGGTTGATGCCGAACCGCTCGCCCACATGCAGGGCCTCCGCGGTGATGGAAAACGTGGCTGCGGAGACCATGTTGTTCAGCGCCTTCGCCGCGTGGCCAGTGCCTGGCCCACCGACGTGGAAGACCTTGGAGCCCAGGAGTTCCAGTAGCGGTCGAGCCTGGGCGAGATCAACTGCGGCACCACCCACCATGATCGAGAGTCTGCCCTCGCTGGCACCCTTGACTCCGCCCGAAACCGGGGCATCGAGCATCCGGAGCCCTTTGGCCATGAGAGCGGCCGCCAGTGCGCGCGTGCGTACCGGTTCACTCGAACTCATGTCGATGATGAGGGCGCCTGGGCTCAGCGCCGAGCCGATCTCGCCGTCGAGTACGTCTTCGACGATCGCAGAGTTGGGGAGCATGAGAAGCACGACATCACAGCACGCCCAGTCGCCTGCTTCCCGCGCGACTGCGCCTCCGTGCTGCTCGATGAATTCGTTCGCCCGCGCGGTATCCACATCGAAGACGATGAGCTCGACGTCTGCTTCACGCAGTCGGTGGGCCATGTGAAATCCCATCTGGCCGAGGCCCACGAATCCGACGGTAGAATGGGGACTCTCGATTGTGCTGACGTCGCTGTCGGTGGTCACGTGTGCGTTCCTTGCCCCGGCCGAACCGGCAAATAGATTTCGATTGACAGATTGTTCGACAATCATACTCTCCGCTATACTTTGGTCAAGCCGAGGCTTGTAAATCGGTGCAGTGCCAGTGAAAATTAGAACGAGCACGACCTCAAGCAAGGGAAAACACAGCATGCCGCAAGGACCAGTTCTGCCTATCGAGCGCGAAGGGGTCTCCCTGCGCCAGATGGTCGTCGATCGCATCCGTGACCTTATCCTGTACGGAACTCTCGAACCTGGTCAGAAACTCGTCGAACGCGACCTGTGCGGCACCCTGGGCGTGAGCCGCACGCTCCTGCGCGAAGCGCTCCAGCAGCTGCAGGCGCAAGGGCTCATTTCCAACGTCCTCCACAGGGGCCCTTCGGTGGCGATCATCACCGAGCAGGACGCGCGCGATATCTACGTGGTTCGCGAGCTGCTTGAAGCCAGCGCCGGGCGAGGGTTCACCCTCAATGCGACGGATGAGCAGATTGATGAACTCGATCGCAATGTTCAGGCTCTGCGCAGTTTAGAGGTCAAGTCCGATCCCTATGCGCTGCTCACCGCCAAGAACACGTTCTACGAAACCCTCCTCAAAGGCTGCGGCAACGCTGTGATCGCTCAGGTGCTCACCCAGCTCAACAACCGAACGACCATTCTGCGCCGCATGTCGCTCGCTCAGCCCGGTCGCCTCCCGGAGACCATTGAAGAGCTCGAGGAAGTAGTTGTCGCGGTGCGCGCGCGCGAAGCCGATCACGTTGCGGAGTTACTCGCAGCGCACGTTGCCCGCGCCGCAACGGTAGCCTTCGCTGGCTTCATTCAGAACGATCCAGACGCGGTCCCCGCATCCGCGTGACTCCACGGATGTCGCGCGCGGGGTTGTTCCGTGAGCACGGCGGGCCGCGAATACTCGACGTAGTATCGATGGCGGTGCCCGAACCCGGTGTGGGCGAGGTGCTAGTTTCAATGAGGGCGGCGGGAGTCAATCCGGTCGACTCGAAGATTCGCAGCGGGCTCTACTCCGACCGCTATCCCGTGACACTGCCCTCCCGCGTTGGCCGCGAGGTTTCCGGAGTCGTCAGTGCGCTCGGTGCCGGCGTGACCGGCTTCTCCGTGGGCGACGAAGTGCTTGGCGCCGTGGCAACGGGCGGGGCCGCCGACGACGTGGTTGTACCCGTCGCGTCGCTCGCGCACAAACCTCCGGAGTTGGATTGGGCGCGAGCTGGGTGCATACCGCTCGCGGGCCAGACCGCGTGGGATGCCCTGGCCTCGCAACGCATCGATGCTTCGGACACCTTGCTGGTGAGCGCCGCCGCTGGCGGGGTTGGGGGCATCTTGGTGCAGCTTGCGCTCCGCCTCGGCGCGAGAGTGATCGGCACCGCAAGCGAGGGCAACCACGACTACCTCGCGACTCTCGGCGTGGAACCTGTCTGCTACGGCCCTGATCTCGCGTCCCGGCTGCGTCACGCCGGCGTGACGTTGGTGTTCGACTTACAGGGAAGTGAGACCGTTGCCGCTGGGCTCGAACTGGGCGTGGCACCGCACCGCATCAACTCCCTTTCAGGCCACGCCGCGCGGTTCGGTGTGAGGCACGTCGGTCGCGGCATTCCCGATCCCGAGGTCCTCGCCTCCCTCGCCTCCCTCGTCGAGCGGGGCGAGCTCGCGATACCGATCCAGGAGCGGGTCGCCCTTGCGGAGTTCCGCCGCGCCTACGAGATTCTCGACATTGGCCATGTGCGCGGGAAATTGGTTCTCGTCCCCTAATCGCTCTCAGTGATTGTCAAGCAATCTGCCATGTTGTCTAACAATTCGAGCCGCGGAGGGGAAGGTGCGTGTGCTCATCGAACAAACCAGCATGCTCCTCTACGTGGCCCACGAGAGGCTGCGCGCACGAATCCTCGAGGGAGCCGATATGGCCGGCACGACGATTACTGAATCGGCCATCGCTGCCCTCTACGGCGCAGCGGGCCGACCGCGCGAATCGCCATCGATCGACTTGTGGCCTATGGGATGCTGCTCGGCGGACCACGATCGCGTGCAAATGGACTTTGACAGCGGGATCGGGCGGGCCGGGCGTCGGTGCCCGGCCTGTGGCCTCGAACTCGATGCTGAGTTGCTGGCCACCGTTGACAGTATCAGCATCGCCTACGGCTGCCGCGTTCATCGGATCGCTGGCGTGGACGGCCCCTTCGAGGCTGAGGGTTAGCCATCCCCTCCCGGTTCTTGGTCTGCTTCACACCTGTGCACCTGAATTCGTGTCGATAGGTGCGTGGCCGATGGGTGGGGAGTTTTGTTGACCGCCCGCCAGAGCGGCCGCAACAAAACGCCGGATCCCGTGCGCGGGATCCTCGACTGTGTCACGCGGCGGGTGTGGGCCTGCCCTTGCGGGCCGGCCCACCTTGGTTAGAATTCGGCCGCTTGCTCGGCGTCGGCGATGAGGGTTGCGCGGTGCTCACGGATGAAGCAGTGGGCACCTGCCGATGCCGCACTGGTGACAGGCCCTGGGACTGCGCCGACCGGGCGTGCAAGCGCGGCGGCGCGGTCGCGGTGTTCAGCGATCCTGAGCGCCGCCGGCCTCGGTGACCATCACGGCGGCGCTGCCTGCGGCCATCAACCGGTTGCGCTGTCGTAACCTGGAGTCATAACCGTTGATGGATAGCCAGTGAAAGTCGCTATCTATGCTTACGGTTAAAAGGAGAATGCGGGCGAACCGTTCGGCAACGGACGCGTTGCCGTGCCATGGTGGAAAGTCGAGAGTACACAGTAATTTCAGAGCACACAGACAATGCTGTATCTGATTCCAAAGAACGTAAAGGAGCCTGGATAGACGTGCTCAAGTCAGATGCTGACGTTGTTATCACGGTTGACCTGTATACGCTCCTCCGCTCCCCAAAAGACCTCATGGTGCTAGCTGAATCTGGGATACGTCTAGTCACAGTCGATGGGGAGATTGACCTAGCAACAACAGACGGAGAGCTTCGAGCCGGAATGCTCGCCGGGCTAGCTCAATTCGAGATGAAACGAAAGACGGGTAGAGCACTCCGAGTCAACGCTTACCGCATATCTAACCGGTCCCCTATTGCCGGTAACACTCGTTATGTCACTTGTGCGCCGTGTTGGCCGGGCACGTGGCGTCCCGTCCTAGCCGACCACGGGTCGAAAGCGAGCCGGCGCAGCCTCTAGGTAATCAGTTACCCGCCCAGAACGCATTCGTCACCACGTCGAATTGTGGAGGTGCGCCAAAAGGTTCGTCCTTACTGGGAAGGGCCCTCAGATCGACCTCAAAACCAGTGCCGCGCGACCAGAGAATCTGACCAGGCATGAGCAAAGTGCTTGCGGCCAGTTGCCAAGGGAACGCAACCACCACGCCGACAAGGGTCCCAACCTGAATACGGCAGAGGTGAGTGAGATTGGTCGAGAGATTACCGATTTTGACCGCGTCGAGATCCGGGTGGTGCACCGTGATGCTGACTGACGCGCCTTGTGCCCAATTCAGATCAGGTACGGGAACGCGGTACAACGAAATAGCGAGGTTGTCTGGCACACGTGTCTGTACCTGATGTCGCCGATCGCTGGACCAGAGCAGCCGATAGGGCTGAGAAATATTGATAACGATGGCGGTTTTTGCGAGCCACCGCGCAAGAATCGTGATCGCTGCCCCCTCCACAGCCGCCACCTTGTCGAGCAAGTAGGGTCGTGCATCCATTTCTAGCTGCGACATCCAGCCGTTGTTGCAGGTAGCACAAACGGCGCCGGCGACGAGCGCCGAGGCCGGAAACTCACCACGACTGCTTGCGACGAGCGAGCCGAGGGCAGGTGAGGTGTAGCGAATAGGTGAAACGATGGTTAGTTCGGGCGGAAACTCGCGCAAGAGGCTTCGAGCAAATACGTGCTCTCGTGTGCGGTTGCCAATCACTGCCGGGCACATCCAACAGAAAGGCACTGTCTCCAGGACACGATCAGCGTAGGGCAAGCCGGTCGCGAAGATGTTTCGATCAAACTTGCGCAGATTACGGGCCGAGTAGGTGCGGGACATTTACTCTCCTAAAGCCGAATAAGCCTGCACGACGGGCATCGCCAGCGGACTTGGTTTGGGGCGCGCTATGCCAGCAAAACGCACTGACCGATAAAGTGCCTCTATACGCACAGTATCGCGGGGTAGAAGTAGGACAATGAGTCATCGGAGATTCGCGGTGGACGAGGTATCGGATTCACCGGGACATCAACGGCCCGTAGTTCGCCTGAGAGTCGCAATAACTCTATTCCCATGCGGAGGTCAGGCTTGAAAAGCATCCCCCAAGGGAAGCCATCGCTTCGGCTCGATGTGTTGATCACCGATGCAGAGAATTTCGAAACGGTAGCCGTTGTGCTCAAATGCCCGACCGGCCGGCGGCAAGGGCTCGCAGGCGAAGAACAGCTCATGATTAAGTCCCACAGTGCTCATTCTCAGCAGCGCTACGACGCTGTGAAAGACACCTATCGCGTCGAGGATTCATTCAAGGCGGCCCCGGACGGCGAGGGGCAGCGGTCGTTCTGAAAAATGACTCAGGATATTGGGCGTTTCCGGAACAGGAGCCGCTGACCTTCGACCCCGCTTTTCGCAATCACGACGAGACTAGCCTCAGCGATTGGTTCCCTACTAACACGCAGGAATACCTCGGCACTCCGGGTCGGCCCTGGCGCATAGCTACTGCGTCGTCAACGACAACCGGCAAATCAAGGCTAAGGGATCGACCGAGTGAACTGTTTTTGCTTGGAACCATCTGCCGGTGTCCAGAAAACCCAGATGGTGCGCGTGTTGGGTGAGCTGAGTCTTCGCACGAAGGTGAACTCGATGCTGTCGCCGTTCGCTACCTCATCCCAAAATTCCGCAGCCGGCTTTATCCAATTCTCTTCAAACCCAGCAGGTGTGCTGATGCTGACGTGTTGCACGTTCTCACCCGTCGAATTGGTCACGCGCCATAGCTGATCCATGGACTCATCGCCAAGTGCTGTAAGCGTCCACGGATCTTGACGCTTCGCTTGCTTCTCTGCCAGGGATGCCTGCCGCTCAAGCGCGGTTGCCACACGACGGTGTTCTGCGACGGCCGCTTCGGATGCAGCGGCAGAACGCTGTGATGCCGCTAGAGCTTTCTTCTCATGGCATTCTGCGCTGATGCTGGATTCTGTGGCCTCGTCCCTGGCGCGCCTGGCGGCAACTGCCTGGATAATAGTTGCAACAAGGCCAGCCGCAGTGAGAACAAGCAGACCCAGGTTGATCCAATTCGAGGCGTCCATGCCGGTACTCTAACGCTACCTATGTAAGAGATCTATAATCAGGCCCCGAGTAATTACTACGGCACCGACCGTGCTGAATCCCTGAGAGACCGCGCTTTAGTTCAGCCCGAAGAACCGCTCAAAGAACGCCCCAAGCTGACCGAGTACCCGCTGCTTCTTCTCGCCGTGGCCGCCTTCGGCCGAGAACCGGGATACGGGCGGCAGCACCTTAGTGATGGCGGTGCCTTGCGTCTGGATTGCGCCGTCGCGGAAGGCTCTCTCGATGAACGCGTGCGTCTCCTCCGGTTTGAGACCCTCGGCCAGGATGATTGCATCCAGCTCAGCCGCGCGCCGAGACTCAATGAAGGCTCGCCATTGTTCATCAATTTCACCGGTAGCTGACAGCGAGTCGACGAATGCTTCGACGAGGTCCTTTTTGTTCCGCAGCGTCGGGGAGGCGTCTACCGCTCGGGTGATGGTCGCCCGAATTTCGGTGTCGTCGCCGTCACCGCGTTCGGCGCGATACTTCTGCACCAGCATGAGGATGTAGTCGACATTGATTTCGACCTGTTTGATGAGTTCGATCTCGAACACGACGTCGTCGTTGATCGACTCCTTCTCGGCATCCGTGTCTCGTCGGAACTCGGCCCACAGGTTCAGGTAGACGCTTCGGTAGTCCTGGCTTTGCCGTTCGGTGAGCATCTCCTGACCGGCGAACTCATCGAAGGAAGTGAGGATGTTCTGTAGGCGCAGGATCACTCCGAACAGGGCGATGAACTCCTTCTGTGCTGACTCTCCCACGATCGGCATACCGAGCGGGAACTTCTCTAACAGCTCGGTCACTTTCTCGGCATGCTCGGTGAAGTACTCGGCGTAGGGCTTGAGTAGCACCACGCCGCCCGCATCCTTGTTTCCGAATAGGGCGATTGCGTCGTTGGTCTGCTCTTCCAGATTTCGGAACGAGACGATGTTGCCGTAGGTCTTTACCGAGTTGAGGATGCGGTTGGTGCGCGAAAAGGCTTGAACCAGGCCATGGGCGCGCAGGTTCTTGTCCACAAAGAGCGTGTTCAGCGTGGTGGCGTCAAAGCCGGTGAGGAACATGTTGACCACGATGACCAAGTCGATATCACGGTTCTTCAGCCTTAGCGAGAGGTCTTTGTAGTAGTTCTGGAAGCTGTCTGCGGAGGTGTCGTAGCTGGTGCCGAAAGTCTCGTTGTAGTCCTCGATAGCGTCGTCGAGAAAGTCCCGTGAACTCTGGTCGAGCCGTCCAGCTTCGAATTCTTCTTCGTCGAGCAGCCCGTCGACTTCCGCCTCATTAGTGGCGTAACTGTAGATGATGCCGATCTTGAGCTTTTGGTATCCGGGCTGGTCGAACGCGAGCTGGTTCTGGGCGCCCATGAAGGCGTCGTAATAGCGTTTGGCGGCCTCAATCGATGCGGTCGCGAAGAGGGCGTTGAAGCCGCGCAACCGTTTACCTTCGAGCGTGTAGTGCTGGGTCCGCTTCGTCTTCTGGTCGAAGTGTTCGAGAACGTAGTCGACGACTTTGCTGATGCGTTCGGTGGCGAGGAGGGCCCGCTCCGTGTCGATGGCGGACACCTGCTTGTCGACGACCGCACCGACTTTGATGGTGTTGACGTAGTCAATGCGGAACGGCAACACGTTCTTATCTGAGATGGCATCGACGATTGTGTAGGTGTGCAGTTTCTCTCCGAACGCCTGCTTGGTGGTTTTCAGTTGCGGGTTGCCTCCGGCTCCGGCGTTGACGGAGAAGATTGGGGTGCCGGTGAATCCGAACAGGTTGTACCGTTTGAAAGCTTTCGTAATGGCGGTGTGCATATCGCCGAACTGGGACCGGTGACACTCGTCAAAGATGATGACGATGTGCCCGCCGTAGATGGCGTGACCCGTGTTGGCTGCGATGAAGTTAGCGAGCTTCTGGATAGTGGTGATGATGATGTTCGCGGACGGGTCTTCGAGCTGCTTCTTCAACACCGCCGTGGACGTGTTGGAGTTCGCAGCACCCTTCTCGAACCGGTCGTATTCGCGCATGGTCTGATAATCGAGATCTTTCCGGTCGACAACGAACAGCACCTTGTCGACGCTCGGCACACGCGACGCCAGTTGAGCAGCTTTAAAGCTGGTGAGCGTCTTTCCGGACCCGGTGGTGTGCCACACATAACCACCAGCATCCAGGCTGCCGAGCTTCTTGTAGTTGGTGGAGATGTCGATGCGCTGCAAGATGCGTTCGGTGGCCACAATCTGATACGGGCGCATAACGAGCAACATCCGGTCGGCGGTGAGCACACAGTATTTGGTGAGCACGTTGAGCAGGCTGTGCTTGGCAAAGAAGGTTTTAGCGAACGCGGGGAGGTCTTGGATGGGCTTGTTGTGCGCATCCGCCCACCACGAGGTGAACTCGAATGAGTTGGAGGTCTTGCGTGCCCGCTTAGTGCCGGTGGCCTCTTTGACGTGTTCGCGCCGCGTCGTGTTCGAGTAGTACTTGGTGAGCGTGCCGTTCGTGATGACGAACAGTTGCACGTACTCGAACAGCCCGGAACCAACCCAAAAGCTGTCACGTTGGTAGCGGCCGATCTGGTTGAACGCTTCACGGATGTCGACCCCGCGCCGCTTCAACTCGATGTGGACCATCGGCAGCCCGTTCACCAACACTGTGACGTCGTACCGGGTGGAGCGTGCCGCGCCGCGCAGCGTCTCAGCGCCGTCGCCCTGGTTGATCTCGTACTGGTTGATGACTTGGAGCCGGTTGTTATGAATGTTCGCTTTGTCGATGAGCGTCACATTTTTGGTGCTGCCGTCGTCGCGTTTCAGGAGCTGAACGTGATCTTCCTGGATCCGCACCGTCTTCTCGGCGATGCCGTCGTTCGCTCCGGCGATGCGCTCGCTGAAGAACTGCCCCCATTCAGCATCGGAAAATTGGATCCTGTTGAGGGCTTCGAGCTGTGTGCGCAGGTTCGCAACCAGTTGCGCTTCGCTCGTAATTGGAAGGTACTCGTAGGCCTGGCTTTGAAGCAGTCGAATGAACTCCCGCTCCAGCTCCGCCTCGGACTGATAAGCAACCGCGCTCGACGCGTCGGACACGAACTCAGCAACGACCGTGCTCTCGGAGCTGACTGCGATCGGGTCGTACCTCTTGGCCGGGGCTTCACTCATGCTTGCAGCTCTTTGAATGTCAACAACCGGTCACGGTAGTGCTCGTACTGCTTGCGGCGGGCGGCCAGCTCTGCGGGTAAGCCGACGCTGAGGTCGTTTGCGAGCGCATCAAACTTCTCCAGCATTCCCACAACACCTCGTTGATCCGCTAACGATGGCACTGGAAAACGAAGCCCTGTCACTTGGGACTTGCTTAGATGAGTCTGATCTACACCGTTATCGTGCTTCAGCAGCCCGGGGTTGCGGTCGAGGACACGGTAGAGAAACCTCGGATCGACGAAGTCTGCATCCTTAACACGCAATCTGGCTACTCGCTGATTGATCGCGTACCCGTTGTCGCAATCTACATAGAACGTTCGAGCCAAAGCCCGGCCATTCGGCAGGTCGCTGAGCACTAACGCAGTATCCCCGGCGTTCGCAGGCGTCTGAATGTCTTCTACTCGTACGAACCGATTCGGTTCACCGTTACGAGAAATAAACCTCGCTGTGACCATCGGTATTTGACCGTCAGGGTCAGCTAACTTCTCATGCGCTTTGCCGTTGGTGTAATCCACGACGTCGCTGAGCGCAAACCACTCGGTTCTTATATCAAACGTAAGCAATTGGCGGCGGTAGTGGTCGTATTGACGGCGCCGCGCTTCCAGCTCCGCTTCCAGCTCCGCTTCCAGCTCGGTGAAGTGGTCCAAGATTCGCACGATCTCCCGCTGCACCTCCAAAGGCGGAACCGGAATACGCAGGAGATCCGTGTCTCGGACGCTAAGTTGAGGGAGTTTTACTGAAGTCGCACGTGCAAGGTCTTGCAGCTTTCTAACCTGCGTCAATAAGAAGTAATAGACGAACTTCTGGTCAATTGCAGGATCGTTCAACGTATAGGACCATAGTTCGCTTTTATGAGTAAAGGGTCGTTCGTAATACGCAAAACCGATATGTCCGCGAGACTTAACGATGATGCTCGGCTCGCGAACGATATCCGTTGGTCTTACAGCATTTTCCGCAACATCTGCAATCGTCTGGCCACCCGCAAAAACGCGGATTGGACCATTATCAACAGCAAGCTTTCTCATAGTTCCGGCAGTGATAGACGTGCCGGAATTCCGCTTCCCGAGCGAGCCAAGGGCACAAAACTCTACTCCATCCGGGCAGTGCTCCGCGATCAACTCGTCGATGCGGCTCATAGCGCGGGCTCCGACAGCATCCGGACAACCAGCGCGACCATGAGTTCTTTTTCTTTCGGGTCGCTCATGGCGACCAGAAGGGTGATCGCAGCCAGAGCGTTGTTGGAGATGCGGGGCTGGCCGTCGGCATCCATCAGGATCCCGTTCTGGCTCAGGAAGGTGACGAAGAGGGCGGCCGCGCTGCGCTTGTTGCCGTCAGACAGCGGGTGATCTTTCACCACCAGATACAGCAGGTTCGCGGCCTTCAACTGAACCGTCGGGTAAGGCTCCTGCCCGGCGAACCCCTGGTAGATCGCGGAGATCACACCCTCCAGCGCCCCACCGCGCTCCTTACCGAACAGGGTGTCTTCAAGAAAATTGGCCCGCACTTCAGAAATCACCGAGCGAGCTTCTTCGATAGTGAGCGCCCACCCCGGGTGCGAACCTGCGACGGCATCGAGGTGGCCCGCGTCGTAGTCACGCAGAAGCTGAAGACCAGGAAGATAGCCGGCCAGCACATCCGCTACCCCCGAAACAAGCTCATCAGACGAACGAGACAGGATGCGCACAATCGAACCGAGTTGCTGCAACCGGCGCTCGTTGAGTGCCGCACCATCAATGAGGTACTGCTTCAAAGTTGCGCTTGCCCAGCGGCGAAAAGTAATCGCCCGTGAGGAGTTCGCACGGTACCCGACCGCCAAGATCACATCGAGGCTATAGAGAGTCACAGGTCTGTCTGCACCAGCAATATGCACTTTTTGCATATTGCTTTCCTGATCCACCTCATCATCCCGCAAAATATTTCGGATATGCCGCGAAACACCCGACTGATCGACACCGAAAAGCTCCTCGATTTGAGCCTGTGAGGCCCACACGGTCTCACGGTCATGGTCAAGCGGCAACGTGAGCTCCACCCCCGGCGCCGCATAGATGACAATGTCCTGTACCTCGCTCATGACTCGCCCCCCTCCAAGTCTGCGACGATCACGTCGATAGAGGTACGCAGCTCCGACTGCCGCGCGACAATTCGGGCAATCTCTGCGTTCAGCCCAGTGATGTCGACAACCTCGCGGGTGTCCTCCTGCTCTACATAGGAGGAGACCGCGATGTTGTAGCCGTTGTCAGCAAGTTCGCTGTTCTTCACCAGCCGGGCAAAGTGGTCGATACCGACGCGGTGGGTGAAGGCGTCCAGAATTTTATGCTGGTGCGCCACAGTGAGCTTATTCTTATTGCCGCTTCGATCAGACTCGGCTGAAGCGTCGATGAACAACACCGCGTTGTCTTGCTTAGACTTCTTTAACACGATGATACAAGTGGCGATAGTGGTACCGAAGAAGAGGTCGGGCGGCAACTGGATAACCGCATCCACATAGTTGTTGTCGACCAGATACTTTCGGATCTTCTGCTCGGCACCGCCGCGGTAGAGCACTCCGGGGAACTCGACAATGGCGGCGGTGCCGTCCACGGCGAGCCAACTCAAGATGTGCATGGTGAACGCTAGGTCGGCCTTCGACGTGGGAGCCAGCACGCCCGCCGGGGAGAACCGCGGGTCATTGATCAGCAGCGGATTGGCATCACCCTCCCACCGGATCGAGTAGGGCGGGTTAGACACAATCGCCTCGAACGGTTCGTCCTCCATATGCGCCGGGTCGAGCAGCGTGTCGCCGTGAGCGATGTCGAATTTCTCGTAGTTCACGTCGTGCAAGAACATGTTGATGCGAGCCAGGTTGTAGGTGGTGAGGTTGATCTCCTGCCCGTAGAAACCCTGGCGCACATTCTCTTTGCCGAGCACTTTTGCGAACTTGAGCAGCAGCGAACCTGACCCGCACGCCGGGTCGTAGACTTTGTTTACCTCGGTTTTGCCTACCACCGTGATGCGAGCAAGCAGCTCCGACACCTCCTGCGGGGTGTAGTACTCGCCGCCGGATTTGCCCGCACTCGACGCATACATCTGCATCAGGTACTCGTACGCGTCGCCGAACAGGTCAATCGTGTTGTCGTCGAAATTTCCGAGCGGTAGATCGGCGATCGCGGCCAGCAGTTTGACCAGCTTCTCGTTGCGCTTCACAACCGTTTGCCCGAGTTTCGCGCTGTTGACATCGAGGTCGTCGAACAGCCCCTTCAGGTCGTCTTCGCTATCTGCCCCTACCGCCGAGCCCTCGATGTTGCGGAACGCTCGTTGCAGGGTCTCGTTCAGGTTCTCGTCCTGTGGTGCGCGCTTGTGAACGTTGACGAAAAGCTCACTCGGGAGGATGTAGAAACCCTTCTCCGTGACCGTCTCGCGGCGGCCGAATTCTGCTTCTGCGTCACTCAACGAGGTGAAGTCGAAATTGGCGTTGCCTGCTTTGCGCTCACCAGCGTTGACATACGCGGTGAGATTCGCGGAGACGAAACGGTAGAAAAGCATCCCGAGCACGTAGCTCTTGAAGTCCCACCCGTCGACGCTGCCGCGCAAGTCATTGGCAATGCGCCAGATTGTCTTGTGTAGTTCAGCGCGTTGTGTGTCCGTCGCCGTAGATGCCACTAGCGAGACACCGCCCATGAACTAGCTTCTAGTGACCTGTGGGCTTCAAGCTCGGCGACTCTTGCCATTCGTTCCGTGTCTCCTCAACAGCAACGCACTCGTGGCGATATCCGCGGTGCGCCCTCACAGGCTATCGCTGACATCCGATATCGGAGGGGACCCCGTTCGGGTCGGCAATGGGATGTGTGACCGATGCTGGCTACGACCTGGGCCAGAGCGGACCCAGTTGTTGTTCCAGTTTCGCTAACGTGACGATGTCCGGCCACGACTTTCCTTGCAGCATTACCCCTATCGTGGCGCGGTCGACCTCGATCGCCGACGCGATCTCGCGGATGCTGCGCTCGCCAATAGCCTCTCGAAGGTTCAGCACAAGCTGTCTAGCCTGTTCAGCGATCGGGTCCGCACAGGGCACATTGGGCCAGTCCGCACACAATTCGACCGGCAGGGCACGAGTGGGGCGGGGGCTCATGGATCGAGCGTAGCGGGAATGTCGGTGGCCATCGCCATAGTTAGTGGCGGTAGTTATCGCCGCAAATGCTCAGGGGGGGTCTTGCATGAACTATTGCCACGAAACCAACTGCGGGCTCTCTTCCGAGAGGCGGACGAGAAGCCTCCATCGGGAAAACTCCCACCCGGCGAAAAACTCGCCGCATAGAGATGGACATGAACACATCTCTCTCAACCCCATCGACGAAACAAGCACCCAAGACCGAAGCTCCGGGCAACGGGGTGGCACTCTCTGCCACGGAGGTCATCGCTCAGTTGACTAGGCGCTATAAGCCGAAACAGTACCGGCTCGCGTGGGATGAAGCGCGCTCTTTCGTCATGGAGGCCGTCACCACCACAGCGCTGGCAGGTAATCGCGACGCCAGCAAGCTGATGCGCATTGCCGCACCATTCGTGATGTGGTGCGTCGAGGAGCATGGCCTTGAGCTCCGGGCCGAGCTCATCTTCGCGCCGACCCTCATCGACCGCTACTGCACGACCGAGTTTACCCGCGAGGGAACTGGCGGCTCCTACCGCTCGGTGCTTCTGGCAATCTCAGCCTCCGTGCTCCCCAACTCGCCCCACAAACTAACCGCGATGCACAAGCGCAAGATACAAGCCCCCTACACCGCGGCTGAAATGAAAGCCCATGCCTTGTGGGCCGCAGGACAGAAAACTGCACTCTCCCGCCACCGCTGCATGCTGCTTGTCGCGTTCACTGTGGGAGCCGGCCTCCAGCCTGGCGAGTTGCGCACTCTCCGCCGCACTGACGTAACAATCGACGACGACGGCGTGCTCGTGAGAGTTCGCGGCAGAAACGAGCGCTCTGTGCCCATGCTTCGCGAATGGGAAGAGTGGGCAACGCTTCTAGTCGACGGGTATCCCGATGCCGAATTGCTGTGGGGCGGGCCACGTGCGCCCAGTGGCAACAACATGGTGAGCGATTTCATGTACCGAACCATGGGAGTCGTTCCTGTGCTCACACGACTTCGCGCAACGTGGATTACTACCCACCTCAGAATGGGCACCCCAATAAAGGAGCTCCTCCGTGCTGGTGGCATGGCTCAATTCGAAAACCTCAACCAGTATTTGGCCTACGTGGAGGCCGCGCCAATAGCCGAGTACCGCGTGACGCTGCGAGGTGGTGAGCGCCCTTGAGCACAAGAACTGAATCAAGCGAAGCTGCCCTCGCTCTATGCGAGCAGCGGATGGCCGACACGTTCGGGATGAGCTCCGAGGAACGCGACGACGAACACGCTCTGGGCCCCGTGTCTCTGGCTTACCTTCGCAATTCCATCGCGCTCATCGAGAACTCCGGAATCAACGAAAAAATTATGCAGTGGGACGGCGAAGCTCGCACTTCAACGGCAGGACGTAAACGCGTCCTGCCATTGACCGCCATCCTTCCCATCATGCTGCTACATATTCAAATGGGACGAGGCGTCGTCTACTTGGACATCGCGAACACTCTTCACCGACGGTTTGGGACAAAACACTTCGAGCTGTTGGGAATCCCGAACAAGCCATCCGACAAGATGGACTGGTATCACCGCTTCTGGCGCGGACTGAAACAAATACTTGGCCACATCGACCCCTACCCGTTCCCGCTGGACGGAAGGATGAAAGCCGGGGACTACGCCGCACGACTCGCGGACTTCACCCATGGCGAAGGCAAAGAACAGCACGAGCGGAATCTCGACCGCATCGACTGGCTCTGCAACCAACTAGTACTCGCTTCGGCGCGAACCATGCCCAAGGAATTCCTGCGCCAATATCAAGGCAACTGCGCCATCGACGCAAGTCTCATTGCGGTGCAAGGAAGGCAAAACCCGACCAACCTAGAACTCAATCGGAGCAACCCCGACCCTTTCTCAGGACGATACCGTCGCGGCGGTAAGCACGACGGCAAAGGCGCGAAAACTGATATTGCAGGGTACGAAGTCGAAACGGCAACGACCGTGTGGAATCGCCCATCTGAAAGCGAGTTGTTCCCATCCGTCGTCACCGCCATCAGCTTCCATAAACCTGGAATGCTCGTAGGCCACGGAATGAAACTCATCGAGCGTCACAAGGCCGCCTTCGGCCTCGACCGCTTTCTCGTCATGGCCGACCGCGCCTACAACAACAGTCGAATCGAGACGTTCCATATTCCTGCCCGCAAAGCCGGGGTCGAACTCGTCATCGACTACAGAGCCAAGGACTTAGGTCTTCAAGGAGCTTACGCAGACCTCTACTTAGTCGATGGAAACTGGCACGTGCGCAGCCTGCCCCAAAAACTCATCGACGCGACCAAAGACCTTGTCGAATTGGAGAAATCTCGGTCTGAATTCGAGCGATTCGACTATAACCAGAAACGCGCCGCCCTCCTCGCTCGTCTGAAGAACCGCAGCCACTACCGCATGACCGCCAAGGGTCTGCCTGACCCTGACGGCTACCAACGGTTCACCTATCCAACCGAGTCCCCCGTGCCGCATACTTCGCTCGACGGCAAGAAGAGCATCATGATTCCGCTGCTGATTCCGGAGAAAACTGTCAAGGCGAAAGAACCCGGCGGCAAGTCGCGTGTCCTCCAGCCGCTCAAGCACTTGCAACGATTCGCCTACATGGGCGAAGAGTGGTCAAGTCACTACGGCATGCGCAATCTTGTCGAAGCCTCGAACTCGCGCTTCAAAGACGCCAATCAAGAAGACCTCGGAAATACCAAGAAGCGGTCCGGCCGCGGATTCAGCTCGAACTACCTCGTCACCGCTCTCGCCATCAGCTCGTTCAATCTGCGTTCAATAGCGGCATTCATACTGAAGCTCCGAGACAAAGCCGTCGAGAAGCCCATACGTGCACGCCGTCGAAAAGACGAGAACAAGCGCCCGCTGGCCCGCCTAGTCACCGCTCAGGCCGCCGCACCGCCAGGGTAATTAACGCCCGAATTTAGACACCGCTCCCGCTGCCGCACGACCGAAACAATTCAGCCTGCCCAAAAGCAGGCTTATTCGTCGTTAACGAGAACCCCGGCCGGATCCGCGACCTAAATTGCCGTCAGGATCGACCGTAAACGGAAAGATCTCATCAAGATCTCCGCGGTCAATCAATTGAATGAAGAATACGGTTTCAAAAAATGAAACCGCCCGTTGTAGCTGAGGCGGGATTCGAACCCGCGACCTCACGATTATGAGTCGTGCGCTCTCACCAACTGAGCTACTCAGCCACGGCACCCGATTTCCGGATGACCGAGCCCCCTGTGGGAATCGGACCCACTACCTCTTCCTTACCAAGGAAGTGCTCTACCAATGAGCTAAGGGGGCACACAAAAGCGCATATCGCGCGATCGGCACCGTAAGAGACTAGCATCCGATTGGCACCGCTAAGTACGCTTTAGGGTCAAAATTGACCCGGGAATGGGATTAGCTAAACCGCCTTCGCGGTAAGCCACACATAGGGATCAACGGGAACCTCATCGAGGTGGATTTCGAGGTGCAAATGGGCGCCGTATGAACGCCCCGTGTCGCCAACAAGCCCGACGAAGTCGCCGACCCTGACTGCATCGCCAGCCTGGAGCGGACTCGAGTTGGAAGCCATGTGAGCGTAGAGGCTCTCGACCTGCTGGCCGTCAACAACGTGGCTAATAATCGCGTGATAGCCGTAACCGGAATAGTCCGCCTGCACGTAAGTGACAAACCCATCAGCAATCGCGTAAATAGGGGTTCCGGCTGGGGCGGCAAAGTCCGTTCCCTTGTGGAACCCTCCAACGCGGTCTCCGAATCT
The DNA here is from genome assembly GCF_039527955.1 of Rhodoglobus aureus. NCBI lineage: Bacteria > Bacillati > Actinomycetota > Actinomycetes > Micrococcales > Microbacteriaceae > Rhodoglobus > Rhodoglobus aureus. The sequence continues at coordinate 18,612 of NZ_BAAAKW010000058.1, forward strand.
ATCGGTGAGGGGCACTGCGTAAGGGAACGGCCAGCGAATGGCGCCCGAAGTGGCGTTGTACGCATATTCGACACCCGCGAACTTGAGCGCAAGCACCTCTGCATACGAGATGACTTTGACACCGTCGCGCCCGTTTACGTCACCAACAACATCATCAGACACTGCCAGTGACTGTGTCGGTCGCGATTCTACTGCGAGCTCTGCGACGTCTGCCTCAGGTACCGAAGCAATTGCCACTACGTTGCTGGGGCCGACAAATGCGTTAGACGGCACTGATACTCCGACCAGAATTGCACAAGCGAACAACATCGCGACGCACGATAGTGCCTTGGATGCGAGCGCCTTACCTCGGCGACGCGGAGGACCACTTGCGGAAAACGCCGCCGAAGAAACCCGAATTCGCTTCGACTTCACGGTCGAGCGACGGCCTTTTCGTGCCCGCGGAGTTGCAGCGACCTTCGTGGCAACTGTCGGCGCCTCCACCGACTGCAGCGTGCTGGCCTGCGTGTTGGGCTGCGTGCTCTCGCGTTCTGCTGCTCGTTCGCGCTCACGCAATAGTCTGCGTGTCAAGGGGATGACATCCCCCGTTCCTGGTTGCTGGGGGAACGCGGTGTCGTGACTCACTTCGCGAGCCTCGTTTCACGTGAGGAGAACGTCACTGCGGCACGCATGCTCGTCAGTGACATTCTTCTCCTCCACGCGATTCACTTGCTAGGTGTGAATGCATAATTCGGGTATTTGCCTACGCACGTACGGGTTGCACGCAGGTAACAGATTCACAAATGGTAGCGTGCAAGTGTTCCCCCCGCTACCCCCCGCGTTGACTCATAGAAAATGCGCGCGTGGCAGGTATCGAGGAATCATTTGAGAATGCGCGCGTAGCGGTGTGTCTGCCGGTGCTGGTGAACGGGTGCCGGTAG
>NZ_BAAAKW010000059.1:0-20640 GCF_039527955.1 Rhodoglobus aureus
ACAACCCTGCATGAATTAAGTCTTAATCAGCCCCCGAAAATACTGGGAAGGCGCGCCTTAAAACGCCAAATCGACCACCAAATTAATCAGCGGTCTCCTAGGCGGCTACGGGAACCTTCGCGGCATCCGGTACTTCGATGCCAGCGTTGCGACGAGTGAAGCGCTTGAGCACAACCACGATTAGTGCGGTAACGAGAGTTCCCGCGGCGATCGCGAGCAGGAACATCGGGAACGGGTTGATCGCGAAGAACACGAAGATTCCGCCGTGGGGTGCCTGTGAGGTGACGCCGGCCGCCATGATGATTCCACCGGTGACAGCACTACCAATTGCGCTGGCAGGGATCACCCGCAGCGGGTCAGCGGCAGCGAACGGAATGGCACCTTCAGAGATGAACGATGCCCCAAGCAACCACGCTGCCTTGCCGTTCTCCTTCTCAATGGGGGAGAAGAGACGACGAGCCAGAACGGTGGATGCCAGAGCCATCGCGAGCGGTGCAACCATTCCCGAAGCCATAACCGCGGCCATGATCATCCAAGGTGTCTGATTATCGATCGCACCGGCACCGAGGCCAGCAACCGCGAACGAGTAGGCCACCTTGTTAACCGGGCCACCGAGGTCGAAGCCCATCATCGCGCCCAAGATCAGGCCGAGAACGATGGCGGATGCGCCGTTGAGTCCGTTAAGGAAGTTGTTCAGTGCAACGGTCAGCGATGCGATTGGTCCGCCCAAGATGAGCACCATGAGGCCCGAAGCGAAGATCGACGCGAGCAGCGGGATCACGACTACGGGCATGAGGCCACGGAACCAGGCGGGCGTCTTGCGCTGGGCGAGCCAGTGTGCGGCGACACCGGCGAGGAGTCCACCGACGATACCGCCGAGGAAGCCTGCACCCATGAGGCCAGCAATGGCACCCGCAGTGAATCCGGGGGCGATACCGGGGCGGTCAGCAATTGCGTAGGCAATGTAACCGGCAAGGGCCGGAACAAGGAAGCCCATCGAGGCTGCACCGATCTTGAACGCTGCAGCACCGAGGTAGGCGGCGACGCCGCCATCAGGCAGGTTCCAGAGGCTGTTCTGCACAATGATGTCACTCGCGGTGTCGGTGATGAGGTAACCGCCGAGCAGGAACCCTAAAGCAATCAGTAGACCGCCACCGGCAACGAACGGAATCATGTAGCTCACACCGGTGAGTAGCGCGCGCTTCACGGTCTGGCCGAAGTGCTCGTCTTTGGTGTTGCTGCTCTCGGTGCTCGCACCATCGCCAGCAACGCGTGCGGCATTAGGGTCGCTTGCTGCGGCTAGGGCCTCGGCGATCATCTCGTCTGGTGCATCGATTCCGCGCTTCACGGGCGACTGAATGAGTGCCTTTCCGGCGAAACGGCCCTTATCGCGAACATCCACATCAACAGCAAAGATGACGGCGGATGCCGCAGCAATAACCGCAGGATCAATGGGCGTTGCCCCTGATGAACCTTGAGTCTCAACGTGCAGCTCGACGCCGGCACGTTCTGCGGCAGCGGCGAGGGAGTCGGCAGCCATGTACGTGTGGGCGATGCCGGTGGGGCACGCGGTCACGGCGACGAGCACGGGGCGAGTTGCGTCGCCGGTGGCGGGTGCGGCGTGCGTGGCCGCGCTGGCGGCGGTAGCGGTGGTAGCGGCGCCAGCGGCGAGTGCAGCATCTTCAGGCGCAGTGGCCTGCTCGACGAGAGCAACAATCTCTTCCCGACTTCCTGCGGAACGGAGGCTGTCAACGAATTCGGGGTTCACGAGCGAACGTGCGAGAGCCGAGAGCAGGGCAAGGTGTTCCTTGTCGGCACCGGCGGGGGCAGCGATGAGGAAGATGAGGTCGGCGGGAGCATCCGTGGATCCGAAGTCGACTGCGGGGTTCAACCGAGCCATGACGAGCGTTGGCTCGGTGACTGCTTCTGAACGGCAGTGAGGGATTGCGATTCCACCAGGAACGCCGGTATCGGTCTTCTGCTCACGAGCCCACGCGTCGTCGAAGAGTGATTCTGCGTCGGTGGCGCGTCCTTGTTCGGCGACGAGCTTGGTCAGCGCGCGGATGACGCCTGCGCGGTCGGTGCCGAGATCGGCATCCAACAACACGAGGTCAGTGGTGATGAGTTGCGACATTGCTTTCTCCTTGTATGCAGCAGGGGTCTGCTGAGGGTTAGTGGTCGCCCGGTTCGCTGAGCAGGTGCACCTCAGCAGAGTCGGGATGGGTCAGTTCGGGGGTCGGCATGGTGCTGCCGGGCAGGGCGGCGGCGGCGGCGCCATGAGCCACGGCTTGCGCGAGACGTCGTTCGGGTGCTGCGCCGCGCTGGTCGGCAAGGAGGTAGCCGGCTAGAGCTGCATCGCCCGCACCAACGGTGCTCTTCGCGGCGACGGGCGGCATTGTTGCGCGCCACGTCTCATCGGCGGTTACGAGAAGTGCTCCGCGTGATCCGAGGGTGGCGAGCACGGCACGGCAGCCGCGAGCCACGAGACCAAGCGCTGCGGCGGCCGCGGCATCCGGATCATCTTCGAAGGTGTCGTCAAGGCCCGTCAGTTCGGCGAGTTCTTCGGAGTTGGGCTTAATGAGGTCAACGCCAACACCCGACTCAATGAGCGCCTGCATGGGAGCGCCCGAGGAATCAACGGCAATACGGGGGAGCGGGCCATCGGTCGCTGCACGAACAGCCTGAACTACGCGCACATAGAAGTCCGTGCTCAATCCGGGAGGCAACGAACCGGCGAGCACTACCCATTCAGCGCGGCGCGCATACGAAACCACTAGGGCGATCAATGCTGCATCGTCGTCGGCAGTCAACTGGGGGCCCGGTTCGTTGATTTTCGTCGTCGTGCCGTCAGGCTCGGTGATCGTGACATTCGAGCGCACGCGGCCCGTAATCGGCAGCCCTGCGGTCGGAGTGTGCTCGGCACGCAACGCAACCAGCATCGGGTCAGAGGCGTCACCGGGAAGAACAGCAATAGTGTCCAACCCCGACGCAATCAGCGCCCGAGAAACATTCACGCCCTTGCCGCCCGGCTGCTCACTGCTCGAGATCGAACGCTGAACCTCGCCGCGATCGAGAGCGGCGTCGAGCTCGATGGTGCGATCGAGGCTCGGGTTTGCAGTGACGGTGACGATCATGCGATCACCGTTTCGACATCCGCGCGCTCAAGGGCGAGGGTGAGGTCGGCGTCTGGCGAGTGGTCGGTGATGATGGTGTCGACGTCAGAGAGCGAGGCGAAGCTCATGAGCGTTTCGATGCCGAGCTTGGAGCCGTCGACGAGGGCAATGGCTCGGCGCGATCCGCGGGTGAGCGCGCTCTTGACGGCGGCCTCGTCGGGGTCGGGGGTGCTGAAGCCGAAGTCGGCGTGCACGCCATTGGCTCCCAAGAATGAAATGTCGGGGCGGATGCCGGACAGCTGGTCGAGGGTCGTTGCCCCTACTGCGGCGCCGGTGAGCCCGCGCAAACGCCCGCCGATAATCTGAACGGCAATGTGGGGGTTCTCGCTCACGATTGACGCGATCGAAATGGAATGGGTGATCACGGTCAGCGAGCCGGTGGATGTTTCGGGGGTCCAGTTGACCAAGTGCTGAGCCAGGCGGCTTGTGGTGGTGCCAGAGTCGATACTGATCGCGCCGACAAAGTTAGACGGAATGAGGGCCATCGCGGCCCGAGCGATGCGCTCTTTGGCATCGGAGTTGCGATCGATGCGCTGGGCGACACTCTCTTCTATGCGGCTGATGCGTGCTGCCGAGACCGCGCCCCCGTGTACACGGCGCAGCACCCCCCGGGCCTCGAGCTGGTCGAGGTCTCGGCGCACGGTTTCGCTTGACACGTCGAAGGTGCGAGCGAGTTCGATTACGGCGACGCGGCCGGCTTCAGCGAGTTGTCCCTCGATCTGCTGTTGCCGTTCTTCTGCGTACATTCCGCAATCTCCTTTGATTATCGCTGCGCACAATTTCTGCGTATCTGTGAGAGTACGCCGGTGATCGGGAGAATGCAACATAAATGAAGATAAACCCACACATTCTCACACGGAGCGGTGCGGGATCCTGCGCAGCGTCCGGATTCGCATTCGCTGTCATATCCGTCCGGCGTAATGGATCGACACGGGCGAATACAATGAAGGCATGTCTGCCGGCGACTCCTTCTACATTGCGACGCCCATCTTCTATGTGAACGACGTTCCCCACATCGGGCACGCGTATACCGAGGTGGCCGCCGACGTTCTTGCACGCTGGCACCGTCAGCGGGGTGAAGACGCCTGGCTGCTCACGGGAACCGACGAGCACGGCCAGAAGATTCTGCGCACCGCCGTTGCCAACAACACGACTCCGCAAGAGTGGGCTGACCGCCTCGTTGCTGACTCCTGGCAGCCGCTGCTCGAGACCATCGACATTGCGAACGATGACTTCATCCGCACGACCGATGTTCGTCACGAAAAAGCGGTCAGCACGTTCCTGCAGCGCCTTTACGACGATGGCCACATCTACTCCGGCGAGTACGAGGGGTATTACTGCGTCGGCTGCGAAGAGTTCAAGCAGCTTGACGACCTCGTCACCGCCCCCGATGGTGAATACAAGGGCCAACTGGTCTGTGCCATCCACTCACGACCCGTCGAAGTTCTCAAAGAGAAGAACTACTTTTTCCGGATGAGTGCGTTCCAGCAGAAGCTGCTCGACCTTTACGAAAGCCACCCAGACTTCGTGCAGCCTGCCAGCGTGCGCAACGAAATCATTCAGTTCGTCAAGCAGGGCCTCGATGACCTCTCCATCTCGCGTTCCAGCTTCGACTGGGGCGTCAAGGTGCCGTGGGATGAAAGCCACGTCGTCTACGTCTGGTTCGACGCCCTGCTCAACTACATCAGCGCCATCGGTTACGGCGTCGACGACGAACAGTTCGCTAAGCGCTGGCCCGCCGTGCAACTCGTCGGCAAAGACATTGCTCGCTTCCACGCCGTCATCTGGCCCGCCATGCTCATGGCGGCAAACCTGCCCGTGCCGCGCGCCGTATTCGGCCACGGTTGGTTGCTCGTCGGTGGCGAAAAAATGTCCAAGTCGAAGCTCACCGGAATCGCGCCAAGCCAAATCACCGACACGTTCGGTTCGGATGCCTTCCGCTACTACTTCATGAGTGCCATCACCTTTGGTCAAGACGGTTCCTTCAGCTGGGAAGACCTGAGCGCGCGCTACCAGTCAGAACTGGCTAACGGCTTCGGCAACCTAGCCTCGCGCGTTATCGCGATGGTGAATAAATACTTCGATGGTGAGATTCCGGCACTCGGCGAGCTCACGGCATCCGATGAAGCAATTGTGGCAACGCAGAAGCGTGCAACAGAGGCGTCGAATGCGTTGATTGATTCATTCGCGATCAATGAGGCGCTTGACGCTGTGTGGCAACTCGTTGATGAGCTCAACGGCTACATCACCGAACAAGAGCCGTGGGCGCTGTCGAAAGACCCTGCCAATCGCGAACGCCTCGGCACTGTTCTCGTTACGGCGGTCAACGGTCTCGGCACGCTGTCGATTCTGCTGTCGCCCGTGCTGCCCAAGGCGACCGAACGACTCTGGCAAGCCATCGGCGGTGTTGGCGTGCTGCGCGAGCAGCGTATCGACGACGCCCAAAACTGGCAGAGCAACGGTCGCGTCACGGCCCTCGAAACCTCACTGTTCCCCCGTATTGAAGTGGATGCCGAGAGCGGTACGGCGTGACCGAACCGTTCATTAGGCAGCGCCACCGCAGCGCCGACGAGGCAGCCTCCGACAAGCTGCAATACCCGCCGCTGCCCGAACCGCTTGAGGGTGTTGTTTACGACAATCACACGCACCTCGAGATCGCTGATGGCGGCCCCGATAACCAGCTCGACTTTCACGAGCAATTGGATCGGGCAACGGCAGTCGGTGTTCGTGGCGTTGTGCAGGTCGGCACGGATGTTGCGACGAGTCGTTGGTCGGCAGAGCTTGCAGCGACCGAACCCCGCGTTCTGGCGGCGGTTGCGATTCACCCGAATGATGCTCCCGCGCTGGAGGCTGCCGGTGAGCTCGATGCTGCCCTCACTGTGATCGATGAGCTTGCTGCCCTCCCGCGCGTTCGTGCTGTGGGAGAGACGGGGCTCGACTTCTATCGCACGGATGACCACGGCCGCCCTGCGCAGTTCCGTTCCTTCGAGGCGCATATCGAGATTGCCAAGCGGCACGGGCTTGCGCTGCAGATTCACGATCGCGATGCCCACGACGAGGTCATCGAAACCCTGCTGCGGGTGGGCGCTCCCGAGCGCACTGTCTTCCACTGTTTCTCGGGTGATGCTGCCATGGCGCGTATTGCGGCCGACAACGGTTGGTACCTCTCGTTTGCCGGAACGGTCACGTTCAGGAACGCCGCTAGCCTGCGCGAGGCACTTGCTGTCATCGACCGTGACCACATCCTCGTCGAGACGGATGCTCCCTACCTCACGCCGCACCCGTTGCGGGGTCGCCCAAACGCTCCCTACCTGATGCCGCACACCGTGCGCGCAATGGCGGCGCATTTGGAAATCGACGAGCTCGAGCTCTCCGCCCGGCTCGCCGCGACCACGGAGGCCGTTTACGGCTCATGGGATACCGAACTGCCCGAGGGCACCCGATGAGCACCCTGCTTGGCCCCGCTGAGATCCGCGATCTCGCTGATCTGCTCGGCATCCAGCCCACCAAGAAGCTGGGCCAAAACTTTGTCATCGACCCCAATACGGTTCGCCGGATCGTGAAGGCCGCGCACGTCGTTTCAGGCGAAACGGTGGTTGAGGTCGGCCCAGGGCTCGGATCGTTGACTCTCGGTCTGCTCGAGACCGGGGCATCCGTCGTCGCGGTCGAAATCGATAAGCGCCTCGCTGCCCAGTTGCCGCTTACGGTCAGCCAGATGCAGCCGGATGCTCAGCTCACGGTCATCACCGATGATGCGCTGCGCGTCACTGAGTTGCCGAACGAGCCCCGCGTTTTCGTTGCGAACCTGCCGTACAACATTTCGGTTCCCGTGCTGCTGCACTTCTTGGAACATTTCGATTCCCTCGACCGCGGTCTCGTGATGGTGCAGGCAGAAGTGGGCAACCGCGTGGCAGCGGGCCCTGGCAGCAAAGTTTACGGTTCGCCAAGCATCAAAGCGGCCTGGTACGGAGAGTTCTCCACGGCCGGACTCGTGAGTCGTCAAGTGTTCTGGCCCGTGCCGAATGTCGACTCAGTGCTCGTGCGCTTTGAGCGTCGCGAACAACCCGGCACGATCGAGGAGCGCAAGGCTACTTTCGCGCTCGTGGATGCCGCGTTCCAGCAGCGTCGCAAAATGTTGCGGCAGTCGCTCTCGAGTGTGTTGGGCAGCTCAGCTGCAGCATCCGACCGTCTTATTGCGGCGGGTGTCGCGCCGACGGCTCGGGGCGAGGAGCTCACGGTGCACGACTTCCTTGCTATCGCTCGCGCCGAATAGCTAGAGTAAAGCCACCGCAGCGTGCGGGGTGTGCAGAGCAGGGGCCGTGTGGCCGAGGGGAGGGGTAGTGATGACTGTTTTCGTTGAGTCGTCTTTCGAGCCCTCACTCATTGAGGTCGCCGCCTAACACTGCTGTGGTGACCTCCGTTCTGGAGAACCACTTATGTCACTCAGTGACGATTCTTTTGTACTTTCTGATTTATCGTTTTCGTCGGTAACCCCCGGGGAAGATCAACGTTGGTCAACGTGGCCGTCAATTATCCCGTCCTTTCGGGGACCGAAACCGTGGCCGTCTTGGATGGTTATCTCGGCCGGAGCGATCGATACGGAGCTTGGCGTGCTCAAGTCCGGTAAAGAGGCTGACGTCTTTTTGATTGAGCGCGCCGTCCCAGACGACGGCGGCTCACCGGTCGAACCATCAGCGGTGCACCGCGGCTGGCTGCCGTGCGCGCGAGTGCTCACGAACTCGGTGACCTCTGGGAACAGGTCGTCGAGCTCATGCGCATCTTCGCTCGTGCCGGCTACGCGCACGGCGATCTTTCTCCCTACAACCTGCTTGTTCATCACGGCAGAGTGGTGGTGATTGATGTGCCGCAGATCGTCGACATCGTGAGTAATCCGCGCGGGATGGAGTTGGTCGAGCGTGACTGCCTAAACGTGTGCTCGTGGTTTACGCGGCGTGGTCTCGAGTGTGATCCCGCTGAATTATCAGGAGAGCTCATGGCTGAAGCGTTCGGACGCTAACAATCTGCCCCGGGGGCTGTCTGCCCGAAGCCTCCGGGGCTAGATTGGCTTCATGTCTGAAGCACACAACAACACCCCCAGCGATCGTGATGTTCTGGAAGGAACAGGACGGCATCCCGATGAATGGTTCGCTTTTCTCGATATGGCGGGTGCTTCGAAGTGGCAGCATGCTGAGTTTGTGGGCTGGTTTGCGGCCAACGCCGCTCACGTTAGCGCCGAGTGGGCAGAGTCCGTCACGACACGGTATGCCGCGACACGCGGGCTCACTATTTCGAAGTAGTTTCGGTGGGGTAACGGGACCTTCACAATTCTGCGCTCAAGCCCATATCCCCACCCCCACGCACAGACCGGTACGCCGCACAAGGTAAGTTTGGTTCATGACTTCCGTCTCGGCAGCCTCCACAATGGTTCATACCCGTGCCCCTGGCAAGATCAATGTCTTCCTCAAGGTCGGTTCACTGCTCGACGATGGCTACCACGATGTCGCGATTGCCTATCAGGCAGTTTCATTGTGTGAAGATGTGCGTGCCTTCCACGCTGACGACTTCTCGGTCTCGGTTTCGGGAACCGTTAATCTGTCGCGTGTACCCACCGATGGTTCCAACATCGCTATCAAGGCCGCTCGACTACTTGCCCGGCGCACTGGCTATCGCGGCGGTGTTCGCCTGGAGATCGAAAAGCGTGTTCCCGTAACGGGCGGTATGGGTGGCGGGTCTGCGGATGCCGCAGCAACCCTTCTTGCCTGTGACGCGCTGTGGGGCACTAACATCTCTCGCGAAGAAATGCTCAGCCTGGCCGCAGAACTTGGCGCGGACGTGCCGTTTGCGCTCACCGGCGGAACAGCAATCGGAACGGGTCGTGGCGACCAACTCAGCCCCGCTCTCGCCAAGGGTCAGTTTCAGTGGGTATTGGCGCTCGCCGACTTCGGGCTCTCAACCCCGGAGGTTTACGAAGAGCTCGACCTTCACCGCCAACGTCACTCCCAAGACATTTTTCCTGCAGAGGTGGCGCCCACGGTCGACGCAGACGTATTGCAGGCATTGCGTGCAGGCGACCCGCACATGCTCGCCGAAAGCCTGCACAACGACCTTCAGGCACCAGCACTTCACATGGAACCATCGCTGGCGGCAGTCATCGAGCTGGGCGAAAAGAATGGTGCGCTCGCCGGCATCATTTCGGGTTCTGGCCCGACCGTGGCCTTCCTTGCGGCAGACCTCGATTCGGCTCTCGAGCTGCAAATTGCATTGAGTGCGGCGCAGATGACTGTGGTGCGGGCTACCGGTCCGGTGCACGGAGCGCGAATCATCACCGACTAACCCGGCTAGGCTTGCGCGAATGGCACACCTTCTTGGGGCTGAATCCCTTCACCTCGAATTTCCGACCCGCGTAATCTTCGACAAGGTCACTATTGGTCTTGACGAGGGCGACCGCATTGGCATCGTTGGTCGCAACGGTGACGGCAAAACAACCCTCATGCGCATGCTCTCGGGCAGGCTCGACCCCGACAATGGGCGAGTGACGCGACGCAATGGCGTGACCCTCGGAATGCTCGATCAGGCCGACGAACTTGATGGCACCAAGACGGTGCACGAGACCGTCATCGGCGAGATCGATGAGCATGTGTGGGCGGGCGATCCCAAGGTTCGCGACGTCATTGCGGGTCTTGCTGCTGACATCCCCTGGGAGGCCAAAGTTGGCGATCTCTCTGGTGGTCAGCGTCGCCGGGTTGCTCTGGCGACTCTGTTGATCGGTGACTGGGATGTCATCTTCTTGGATGAGCCAACTAACCACCTCGACGTCGAGGGCATTTCGTGGCTTGCGGGCCACCTCAAGCGTCGTTGGGCCACTAACGCCGGTGGGTTGCTGGTCGTCACTCACGACCGGTGGTTCCTCGACGAAATTTGTACTGCCACCTGGGAGGTTCACGATCGACTGATCGAGCCTTTCGAGGGTGGCTACGCGGCCTACATTTTGCAGCGTGTTGAGCGCGACCGCATGGCGGCTGCTTCGGAATCGAAGCGCCAAAATCTCATGCGCAAGGAGCTCGCTTGGTTGCGCCGCGGTGCACCCGCACGCACGACGAAGCCGAAGTTTCGCATTGATGCGGCAAACGATCTGATCGAGAACGAGCCGCCCGCCCGTGACAGTGTTTCACTGTCGTCGATGGCGATGCAGCGTCTCGGCAAGGACGTCGTTGACCTCGAAGGCGTCACCGTCACTTACCCCGTTGCCGATCCGGCAACCGGTGCGGCCGGCGAGAAGACAGTGCTAAATGACATTACCTGGCGGATCGCGCCCGGCGAACGCACCGGAATCCTCGGTGTCAACGGTGCCGGAAAGTCGACACTGCTGTCGCTGGTTGCGGGCAGTTTGAACCCTACGAGTGGTCGCGTAAAGCGCGGTAAGACCATCAAGGTTGCTACGCTCACGCAGCAGCTCGCCGAACTCGAAGACATTTGGAACGAGCGCGTCAGCACGGTCATTGGCCGTCACAAGAGCACGTACGTCACGGGCGGCAAAGAAATGACGCCGACGCAGATGCTGGAGCGCGTGGGCTTCACGAGTGCCCAGCTCTCAACTCCGGTGAAGGATCTTTCGGGTGGACAGAAGCGTCGCCTTCAGCTTTTGCTCATTCTGCTCTCTGAGCCGAACGTGTTGATTCTGGATGAGCCAACTAACGACCTCGATACCGACATGCTTGCGGCGATTGAGGATCTACTCGACACGTTCCCGGGAACCCTGCTGGTGGTGAGCCACGATAGGTACCTCATCGAGCGCGTCACCGACCAGCAGTATGCGGTCATGGAAGGCGGCTTCCGTCACCTTCCGCGCGGTGTTGATGAGTACCTCGAGTTGCGCACGAAACAACTCAAGAGTTCTTCGGGAAACTCTGCGGGTGCCGCAGCGGGCGCTCCCGATGCTACGGCCGCGAAAAAGCCGTCGTCGTCACTGAGCGGCGCCGAGCTGCGCAATTCGCAGAAAGAGCATGCTGCTGCCGGTCGCAAGATCGCGAAGCTGCAGGGTCAAATTGCGGAGTTGCACCAGCGGATGGCCACCCACGACCAGTCGGACTTTGCTGGCCTTGGCGCTCTCGTCGGCGAACAGCAAGCGATCCAAGAGGCTCTCGACACCGTGGAGCTGCGCTGGCTGGAGCTAGACGAACTGCTGGCGTAGACGGAAAGCTGGGGTCGCTCGCTCGCGCGCGTTTCCGTGCCCGAGCGTTCGCGAGAGCCGTGACTCCTCAAGCGGGGCGGCGCATCGCTAGGGTCGGCTAGATGATTTTTGCGAACTAGTTTATTTTTCAATTAGTTTGAGATATGATCTAGTCATGAATTCGGATAGGTCGATCGCTGATTGGTATCGCATCGCGCTCCCGCTGCTTCTTTTGCGTGAGTTGTCGGTCATGCCGGCGCACGGCTACGCGCTGATCGAGTCACTTCGTTCCCATGGTTTTGATGTGAAGGGGGCCGCAGTCTATCCACACCTAGCGAAGCTGCAAGATGAGAATCTCGTGGATGCCAACTGGGATGCCCCGGCAACGGGTCCGGCACGAAAAGTGCTGACAATCACGCCGCGCGGCACTCAGCGATTGGTCGATCTCCAAAGCCGTTGGGAGCAAGTTCGTGGACTAATCGATGCTGTCTCGGCGAATGACGAGAAGGCAACAAACGGAGGCACTAAGTGAGCTACTACACCGACTTGGCATTCAACTTGCGGGCACGTAAGTGCTCAGAGAAGCAGGTACGAGAAGTGCTGGAGACGATCAGCGAGAGCGTCGCCGCTGGTGGAGGTCACCCCGAGAACGAGTTCGGCCTGCCCAAGGAATATGCCGCTCAGTACGAGGGCACCCGAAAAGCTTCGCCTGGCCAACGAGCGCTCACCGTATTCGGGCTGCTCGGCCTAGTGCAAATCCTGTTCCAGCGGCTCTTTCTTGACGTTGAATTTTTCCCATGGGGATTAGTCTTCGCCATGGCAGGTTTCGTGGCCATTCTCGTCATTGGGGTCTTCGTTGCCACATTCCTTGACCACCGCTTGCCCCACGGGTTCGTGACTTCCGAGGTTAGCTAGCGTCACGAGGCTGTGGCGCTCGCGCCGACGATACGTGAAGCAAGCCAGGTCTTGTAGCCAATGAGCTACCCGAGAGCAGCGACTCCTGCTGCGCGCGCGATCTCGACGGCACCGAGTGATAGCAGCGCGATGACTGCCCACGAGATGAGGGCAACAACAAGTGCGCGACCGCCGGTGCGGATGAGGTTGCCAAGGCTGATGGCGGCGCCGAGACCGAAGAGGGCCATGCCAAGCACGAGTTCTTGGCTGTAGGCGGCGACCTCGAGAAAACTGTCGGGCAGTGGCACGAAAGTGCGCACCAGGACGGCGGCGAGAAATCCGACGACGAAGAGCGGAAGGATCGCGGGGCGCTTTACGGGCGAGAGGTCTGCGGTGGTGCTGGCCGACGCCTCCGACGCCTCCGAAGCGCCAGGCACATCGAGGGGTGCCGAAGCAGCGGCGGCCTTGCGGTCGCTACGAGCAACAACGACTCCGGCAAGAGCAACCATGGGCGCGAGCATCGCAACGCGCGTGAGCTTCACGACAACAGCAACCGCGAGGGCCGTCGCTCCGGCGATTTGAGCTGTTGCGACGACCTGGCCGACATCGTGCACACTCGCGCCCACCCACATCCCGAACTCGGGCGCATCCAGACCGAGAAGGGGTCGTAGCGCGGGTAAGAGGGCGATGGCAAGGGTTCCACACAGGGTGACAAGCGCGACCGGTGTTGCCGTGTCAGAGTCTTTCGCGCGGGTCATGCCCGCCATCGCGCCAATGGCTGAAGCGCCACAGATGGAGAACCCGGCAGCAATCAGCATCGGCTGCTGACCGGGGAGGCCCATCATCCGGCCCAAGCCCCAAGTGAAGAAGAACGTGATTACGACGATGAGCACGATCATGCCGAGCACCAGCCAGCCCAACTCGGCGATATTCGCGAGGCTCAACTTGAAGCCCAACAGCACCACACCGATCCGAAGCAAGCGACGGGCGGCAATCGCCAGCCCCGGCTTTACCTCCGCACGCACAGAATCGCGCCACGGCAGGGCGCTGAACAGGATGCCCAGCACCACGCACGCCGTCAGCGTGGGGATTGCCGGCACCAGAAAACTGATCAACAGCGCGAGACCAAAAGCACCAAGTGCGAGACCAAGTCCAGGAGAAATGCGGCGGAACGCGGTCTGCTCTTGGGCGCTATTCACCGTCGAGGCTCAACTTTCTGAGCAAACCGCTCAATCGTTCTTGTTCGCCGGCAGACATCCGCGAAAGCAGCGCGGTCTCGTCATGCACGAGAGAAGTGATCGCGCCATCAACGCGTTCGCGACCGCTCGCCGTCATCAGCACAATCACGCCACGACCATCATTCGGGTCGGTGCGACGCTCGACTAGACCACGCGCCACCATTCGGTCGATGCGGTTCGTCATGGTGCCACTCGACACCATCGTCTGCTGCACCAAAGCGGTAGGACTCAACTGGTACGGAGTGCCCGCCTTGCGCAGCGCTGAAAGTACATCGAATTCCCAGGGCTCAACCCCGGCAACCGCGAATGCAGCTTTGCGGGCCCGCTCCAAATGTTTAGCTAGACGGCCAACGCGACTCAGAACATGCAACGGCGCAAAGTCGAGGTCGGGACGCTCGCGAGACCACGCTTCGACAATTCGGTCGACTTCGTCGCGTGGGGGCATCCGGTTATTATCTCAGTTTCGGCCAACGGATGTGTGAACCTCAGCGGCCATGCCGGGCTAACAATCGTGTGTGAAGGCTCCGAATCGAGCAAGTTGGACGACACAGCCCCAATGATCTGGCAGAATTGGTTAGCGCCTTCGGGTGCGGTCCGCTTTGGTGTAATGGCAGCACGGCAGCCTTTGGAGCTGTCCAGTCTAGGTTCGAATCCTAGAGGCGGAGCTTTTCCCTCGATCTCAGCTACTTTCGCAGCGGCGTTTCGAGTGCCATTCATTCAGGGCACAATAGCTATATGACCGAACACAAACTCGCCGTCATTGTTCTCGCCGCTGGCCAAGGCACACGTATGAAGTCTGCCAAGCCCAAAGTCTTGCACCGCCTCGCCGGTCGCGAGCTTATCGGGCACGTTGTGGCTGCTGCACGCGAACTGAACCCTGACCACGTGATCGCCGTAGTGCGACACCAGCGCGACGAAGTTGTGGCTACGCTCTCGGAGCTCATGCCTGACATTCTCATCGTCGACCAAGATGACGTTCCCGGCACCGGTCGTGCCGTAGAAGTCGCCGTTGATTCGCTTCCCGCAGATTTCGACGGGGATGTTGTGGTCGTCAGCGGTGACGTGCCGCTTCTTGACTCCACCACCCTGGCCTCGCTCCTCGCGCAGCACCGCGCGCAGTCAGCCGCAGCCACCGTGCTCTCGGCGATTCTTGATGACGCCACTGGCTACGGCCGCGTCGTGCGTGACGCCGAGGGCGGCCTCGACCGCATCGTCGAGCAGAAGGATGCCACTGCTGACGAGATCGCGATCACCGAAATCAACTCGGGCACCTACGTGTTCCGGGTTGGACCGCTGCGCGAACAACTCGTGCGCATCACGACCGATAACGCTCAGGCCGAGAAATACATCACCGATGTCGTTGGACTGCTTCGCGGGGTCGGAGCTATCGTCTCCGCCATGCCCGTTACCTCCGGCTGGATGGTCGCCGGTGTCAACGACCGCGTTCAGCTGGCCGAAGCCGCCCGCCGCATGAACGAACTCATCGTGCAGAAGTGGCAACGATCAGGCGTCACCATCGAAGACCCAGCAACAACCTGGATCGACGCCGACGTCACCCTCAGCCCTGACGTCGAGATTCTGCCCGGCACACAGCTCAAAGGTGCGACCCTCGTGCAGTCCGGTGCCATCATTGGCCCAGACACCACCCTCGTTGACTGTGAAGTTGGCGAGAATGCTGTCGTCAAACGCACCGACGCAACGCTCAGCGTGATCGGTGCTGGAGCATCCGTCGGGCCGTTCGCCTACCTTCGCCCGAACACCAAACTCGGCGTTGGCGGCAAGATCGGAACCTTCGTGGAGACCAAAAACTCCACCATTGGCGAGGGAAGCAAGGTGCCACACCTCAGCTACATCGGTGACACCGAAGTGGGGGAGCAGTCCAACATCGGTGCCGGAACAATCACCGCAAACTACGACGGGGTGAACAAGAGTCGAACGGTAGTTGGCGCCCACGTGCGAAGTGGGTCGCACAACGTCTTCGTCGCTCCGGTTAGAATTGCTGACGGAGCGTACACCGGAGCCGGTTCGGTCATCCGAAAAGATGTGCCGGCAGGCTCACTGGGCATAAATGTCGCTCCACAGCGCAACATCAGTGGCTGGGTTGAAACAAATCGGGCGGGAACTGCAGCGGCTCAGGCAGCCAAAGCAGCCAGCGACGATTCTGACGCCTGACCGACGAACGCCGTAACCGCGGCAGAGAGCGAGTCCCCACGTGGCCAGCATTAAGATCTCCGGTCAAAAGCGACTCGTGCTTGTCTCCGGGCGGGCACATCCCCAGCTCGCGCTCGACATCGCTGAGGAGCTCGGCAGCGAACTCGTCCCGACTGACGCCCGTACCTTCGCGAACGGGGAAATTTACGCCCGCTACGACGAGAGTGTTCGCGGATGCGATGCCTTCGTCATCCAGTCACACACTGAGCCAATCAACGAGTGGCTCATGGAACAACTGATCATGGTGGATGCCCTCAAGCGCGCATCCGCGAAGCGCATCACCGTTGTCTCGCCCTTCTACCCCTACGCCCGTCAAGACAAGAAGGGCCGTGGGCGCGAACCGATCAGTGCCCGACTCATTGCTGACCTGTACAAGGCTGCCGGTGCCGACCGCATCATGAGCGTCGACTTGCACGCCGCCCAGATTCAGGGGTTCTTTGACGGCCCCGTTGACCACCTTTTTGCCATGCCAGTGCTGCTTGAGCACTTCCGCAAGCTGCTCGATCCCTCAACTCTCACCGTCGTCAGCCCCGACATGGGCCGTGTGCGCGTTGCCGACATCTGGAGCGACAAGCTCGGCGCACCGTTGGCGATTATCCACAAGCGTCGCGACCCGCTCGTGCCCAACCAGGTCTCCGTTCACGACATCGTTGGTGATGTTGATGGGCGCGTCTGCCTCATCGTTGACGACATGATCGACACCGGTGGCACCATTGTGAAGGCTGCCGAAGCGCTCAAGCGTGCCGGAGCCCTCAAGGTGGTTGTGGCTGCGACCCACGCAATCTTCTCCGACCCAGCACCCACAATCTTGCAGAGTGATTTCATCGACTCCGTCGTTGTTACCGACACTCTTCCGATTCCTGAGCACAAGCGTTTTCCGACGCTCACGATTCTGCCGATCGCACCAATGTTGGCTCGCGCTATCCACGAAGTCTTCGATGATGGCTCGGTCACCTCAATGTTCGACGGCGCAGCCTAAGCGCTCACACGTTCGACTCCGCTCGCTGCGTAGTTGAGCGCGTCACAGAGGCATAGAGTTAAGGCATGACTGTGTTGTCCGACCGCCCATGGCTCGCGAACTATGCCGATGGTGTGCCTCACGAAATCCCACTGCCCGATGGATCACTCTATGATCTGGTTGCGGCATCCATCGCTGAATACCCGAGTAGTGTCGCGCTCGAATTCTTCGGTAGAGAGACCACCTACGCTGAGCTTGGCGAGCAGATCGAACGTGCGGCCGAGGGCCTTCGCCTGTTGGGCGTGCAAAAGGGCGACAGGGTGGCGCTCGTGCTGCCGAACTGCGCGCAGCACGTCGCTGCTTTCTACGCGGTGCTGCGGCTCGGCGCGATCGTCGTCGAGCATAACCCGCTCTACACACCTCGCGAGCTTCGGCACCAGTTTGAGGACCACGGGGCCACGGTCGTCATTGCCTGGAACAACGTCGTTGCAACGCTGCAGGACTTTCCGGCGGATGTCGCGGTCGAGACCATCATCTCCGTCGATGTCACCCATTCCATGCCATTCCGCACCCGGGTACTTTTGCGACTGCCCATTGCGAAGGCGCGTGAGTCACGCAACGCACTCACTACAAACGTCAGCGGCACGATCGTCTGGGAAGAGCTACTGAAGTCTGCCCCCATCGATGCGCACATCGTGAGACCAGAGGCCGAAGACCTTGCGCTCATCCAGTACACGAGCGGCACTACGGGGTCTCCGAAGGGCGCAATGCTCACCCACCTCAACCTCTTGACGAATGCCGCTCAAGCCCGCGCATGGGTGCCGGCAGTGCCCCGTGGCAGTTCCGTTGTTTATGCGGTGCTCCCGATGTTTCACGCTTATGGGCTCACGCTGTGTCTGACGTTCGCGATGAGCATGGGAGCGCGGCTTGTGCTCTTCCCCAAGTTCGACCCAGACCTAGTGCTCGCCGTGATCAAGAAACATCCCGCTACGTTTTTGCCGGCAGTGCCGCCGATTTATGAGCGGCTCACGGCAGCCGCCGCCGCCGCAGGCGTGTCGCTGAAAGGCATTGAAATCGCTATCTCTGGAGCGATGCCACTCTCGGCCACAGTCGTCGAGCCCTGGGAAGAACGCACTGGCGGAACTCTCGTTGAGGGTTACGGACTGTCAGAGACGAGTCCAATTCTCATTGCCAACCCGGTCGGCCCAACTCGCCGTGCCGGCACCGTTGGTTTGGCGTTGCCCAACACAGAACTCCGTGTCGTCGACCCTGAGAACCCGACTATCGATCGGGCTCAGGGGGAGCAGGGCGAGCTTATTGTTCGCGGCCCGCAGGTGTTCTCTGGATACTGGGGCAAGCTCGACGAGACCGCCGAAGTATTTGTGCCGACTTCTGACGAGGGCAAAGATTGGTTCCGCACTGGCGACATCGTCACGGTGGACTTGGACGGTTTTGTGACTATCGTCGACCGCATCAAAGAGCTCATCATCACGGGTGGTTTCAACGTCGCACCCAGCGAGGTGGAGGAGGCGCTACGCCAACATGCGTCCATCGCCGATGCCGCCGTCGTCGGAATGCCAAGCGAACACAATGGTGAGGATGTCGTTGCTGCGGTTGTGCTCACCAAGGGTGCCACTCTCGATGAGAAGGCCGTTCGAGACTTCGTGCGCACAAACCTCGCGGCCTACAAGGTGCCGAAGAGTGTTGTTAGCGTCGAGGAACTTCCCAAATCTCTCATCGGCAAGGTGCTGCGTCGACAGGTTCGGGAAGAGTTGATCGCCGAACGTTAGGCCACACGGAGACGTGTTAAGTCTTGTCTGCCGGGCTTGTCGGGATTACTGCGGGCCCGGGGATGAGTCCCATTGAGCGCAGCAGGGTTTCGGAGCCGTTGAACGCAATGGAGTAACACTTCCAGCCCGGTTCACCGTCGCCGAAGAGGTCGAAACGGATGTCGAACGACACCGCTTGCGGCGCCAAATATTGGGTATAGGTGGCGCAGGTTCGTGTTGCGGTGCTGTTGGCAGTTCCCACCGCAGACACGATTCCGGGAACGACGAGGCCGATCAGCCCGAGCACTACTACGACACGGATGACGTTCATATAGACGCGCGAGCGCAGCGGACGATCACCGTGCGGCTCATAGCCAGACAGCTCCGGTTCGTCTTCGTATTCACTCATCGTGCACCCATTCTGTCACCGCGGGCTGAACGCTGTGTTTCGCGTGCTGCCCGCGAGCCGCGAGGTTGCTGAGGCAAAAAGTGTGGCGGCGAGCATGGGGCCCGCCGTCAGCAGGACTAGTGCGAGTCGGTGGCTTCGATCTCGGTGCGGTCGCCCGACCACAGCGTGTGGAAGGTGCCATCCATATCGACTCGCTTGTAGGTGTGTGCGCCGAAGAAGTCGCGCTGACCCTGAACGAGTGCGGCAGGCAGGCGCGGTGCGCGCAGGCTGTCGTAGTACGCCAGTGATGACGAGAACGCGGGCGTCGGGATGCCAGCAGCAGCCGCGTCGCCAACGACGCGTCGCCATGAATCTTGCGTGCCGCCGATCGCTTCGGTGAAGTACGGCGCCGCGACGAGTGCCACGAGGCCGGGGTTCTCGGCGTAAGCCTCGGTGATGCGGTTCAGGAACCGGGCACGGATGATGCAACCACCGCGCCAGATCTTAGCGATCTCGCCCTTTTTGATGTCCCAGTTGTACTCTTCAGCACCGGCGACGATCGCGTCGAACCCTTGGCTGTAGGCAATGATCTTCGAGGCGTAGACGGCCTGGCGAACATCTTCGATGAACGCAGCTTTGTCGGCGACGACAGGAATCTCGCTCGGGCCGGGCAGCGCACTGGACGCCGCACGCTGGGCAGGCTTCGAGGAGACGGCGCGGGCGAACACAGCTTCGGCAATTCCCGAAACGGGAACCCCAAGGTCGAGCGCAGTTTGCACGGTCCACACGCCAGTGCCCTTGGAACCGGCCTGGTCGAGGATCACATCCACGAGCGGCTTGTCGGTCTTGGCGTCAACCTGGCGCAGAACTTCGGCGGTGATCTCGATGAGGTAGCTCTCGAGCTCGCCCTTATTCCATTCGGCGAAAATGTCGGCGATTTCGGCGGGGGTAGCGCCGGTGCCCTGGCGAATGAGGTCGTAGGCTTCAGCGATGAGCTGCATGTCGGCGTATTCGATGCCGTTGTGGATCATCTTGACGAAATGACCTGCGCCGTCGGTACCGACGTGGGTGACGCAGGGCTCGCCCTCGGCGATTGCGGCAATCGACTTGAGGATTGGGCCGAGGGTTTGCCATGCTTCAGCGGATCCGCCGGGCATGATCGATGGGCCGAGAAGCGCACCCTCTTCGCCGCCGGAGATTCCAGCGCCAACAAAGTTGATGCCGGTCTCGCGCACAGCCTTTTCGCGGCGGATAGTGTCGGTGAAGAGCGCGTTGCCGCCGTCAACGATGATGTCGCCGGGCTCGAAAGCCTCGGTGAGGGCGTCGATTACGGCATCCGTTCCCTTGCCGGCTTGCACCATGATGATGGCGGTGCGAGGCGTCGACAGCGATGCGGCGAACTCTTCATAGGTGGATGCCGGAACGAAGCCAGCCTCAGGGTGCTCGGTGAGGAGCGTCTCGGTCTTCGAGTAGGAACGGTTGTAGATTGCAACGGTGTTGCCTTCGCGGCTCGCGAGGTTGCGGGCGAGGTTGGAGCCCATAACTGCGAGCCCTACTACGCCAATGTTTGCGGTTGCCTGCTCTGCAGCGGTCATATCGTTCACTCCTTGACTCTGGGACAAAGTGGTGGGTCACAGCCCAATGGTCAAGCCTAGGGCACGCTGCGCAGGCGACTCGCGGCAGCCATTCAGCTAGCAGCTGGGGCGAGGGATGGGGCGAGCGCGTGCTCAGGATGGGGTGCCCCTATGTTTTTGTCAAGCGGCGAGGGCGTGTTTTTTCGGTTCGTTCTCGTAGAGTGTGCCGTCGCGCATCATGGCGTAGAGGACGTTGCAGCGGCGT
>NZ_BAAAKW010000060.1:0-22706 GCF_039527955.1 Rhodoglobus aureus
CCCGGCCTGGCTTCACGAATACAATCATCACAGGCCCCACACTGCAATCGGAGGCCACCCACCCATCAGCCGGTTAACTAACCTCTCTGGGCAGTACATCTAGGCCGCCCGCTACCCTCCCCGAACCTTGCTGGCCCCATCGGTGGAGGCGTTGTTGTCGCCGGACTGGTGCTGGCGATCGGCATTCGACTCACGAGTGCTGCCCCACCTTTCTTGTGGGCGCTCGCCGTTCGCGGTGCGGTTTTTGCGGTCGTCGGCATCTTCGCCGCACCGCAGTCCTTCTAGCTCGCGCACACGCGGTGCTTCACTCTCGGCTCGCCGCGCCCTTCCGCGACCTCCCCGCCGACCTCCCAGCGGAGTAGCACCATCCCCACAGATACACCGGATGTTGTACGCAGCGCTCAGACAGAAGGCTTAGTGTTTTAGAGGCTGATTGCTGATGCCGATGCCGTTGAACACCCGCGGCACCTTCGCCCTACATTTTTGGGACAACGAGAAATCTCATGAGCTCGACTTCACACACTTCTGCACCTCGCCGCGGACGTTCTGGATCACGCGACAACCCCGACGATGGCCCCCGCGCCAAGTTCAGCGAACTGTTCCCGTACCTTCTGGAGCACCGCAAGGTTCTGATCTTCGTGATCATTCTGAGCGTGCTCGGTGCCGGCGCGTCGCTCGCGCAGCCACTCCTTGTCAGCCAGGTCATCACAATCGTCGAGGCCGGCAAATCACTCGGCACGCTCGTGTGGCTGCTCGTCGGTCTTGTCATCGTGTCGGGCCTCATCAGCGGCTACCAGCACTACCTCCTCCAGCGCACCGGTGAAGGCGTCGTGCTCTCGAGCCGTCGCCGTTTGGTGAGCCGGATGCTCAACCTCCCCATCTCCGAATTCGACCGCCGCCGCACTGGTGACCTCGTCTCCCGTGTCGGCAGTGACACGACCCTGCTGCGTGCAGTGCTGACGCAAGGCCTCGTTGAAGCAATCGGTGGCTCGATCACCTTCATCGGTGCGCTCATCGCGATGCTCATCATCGACCCCGTGCTCCTCGGCCTCACCGTGCTCGTGATCGCCATCGCGGTCGTGACCGTCACGACTCTGTCGCGCCGCATCCGCGTGGCGAGCCAGAAAGCGCAGCGCAAGGTCGGCGACCTGGCTGCTGCCGTGGAGCGTGCCATCTCCGCAGTGCGAACGCTGCGAGCATCCAATGCCACTGAGCGTGAAATTGATGCCGTGAACGAGGATGCGCTCGGTGCGTGGAAGATGGGAATCAGTGTCGCCAAGATCTCGGCGCTCGTTGTTCCGATCGCCGGAATCGCGTTGCAGGTGTCGTTCCTCGTTGTGCTCGGTGTTGGTGGATACCGCGTCGCCAGCGGTGCCATCACTGTCGCGAACCTCGTGGCGTTTATCCTGTTCCTGTTCCTCATGATCATGCCGCTCGGCCAAGCCTTCGGCGCGGTCACCGCCGTGAACCAGGCGCTCGGTGCACTCGGCCGCATCCAAGAGATCATCAAGCTGCCCAGCGAGCTCGAATCTGACGCCAACGTTGTTGCCGTCGCGAGCATCGAATCGGATGCCGCAATCACTTTCGATGACGTCGAGTTCTCCTACCCCCGCGACTCAGTGCTCGTCAAAGCTGAAACCGAACTGGCCGAGCTCAAGCACGCCGGCACCGAACCCGACACCAAAGAAATTGACCTCACGGTTCTGCGCGGAGTCAGCTTCTCGGTGAATCGCGGCGAACGCACCGCCATCGTCGGACCCTCGGGCGCCGGCAAGAGCACCATTCTGGCCCTCATCGAGCGCTTCTACGATCCCACGGGTGGCGTAGTGCGCTTGGGCGGCGATGACCTCCGTGGTCTCAATCGTGAAGAGCTGCGCGCGCAAATTGGGTACGTCGAACAAGACGCTCCTGTGCTCGCCGGCACCATCCGCCAAAATCTTCTGATCGGTGCACCCAACGCGACCGACGACGATTGCGTCAAGGTCATCGCCGCCGTGAACCTCACCGGTGTGCTCGAACGCAACCCGGCTGGGTTGGATGCCGCTGTTGGCGAAGACGGAGTGATGCTGTCCGGTGGTGAGCGTCAGCGTCTCGCTATCGCCCGCACGCTGCTCGCAGCTCCCCCGATTCTGCTGCTCGACGAATCGACCTCCAGCTTGGACGGCCTCAACGAGCAGATGCTCCGCGAAGCCATTGACGCCGTGGCCGAGAACCGCACGCTCATCGTGATCGCCCACCGTCTCTCGACCGTCGTCGACTCCGACCAGATCGTCGTGCTCGACAAGGGCAAGGTTGTCGGCGTTGGTACCCACTCCGAACTCGTGAAGTCGACCCCGCTCTACAAGGACCTCGCGAAGCATCAGCTGCTGGTGTAGCGGCGCTTGAGGCTGACGCGCGGCCGTTTCGCGTGCGTCAGCTCGAACGCGCCAGCGGCCTACTCGACAGCGAGCGCGAACATCGCCACCGCAGCGCTCGCGGCAACGTTGAGCGAATCAATGCCGTGGCGCATCGGGATCTGCACGATCGTATCCGCAACGTCAATGGCCTCGCGGGTGAGACCGTGGCCCTCGGTGCCAAGCACGAGCGCAACCCGCTCGGGAGCATCCGCCGCATAGTCACGCAGCGAAACAGCACCTTCTTCGAGAGCGAGCGCCGCAACCTGGAACCCGGATGCCGTGAGCAGCGCGCGAGTGTCTGTCCAGTTGCCGATGCGGGTCCACGGCACCTGAAGCACGGTTCCCATCGAGACACGGATCGCGCGGCGGTAGAACGGGTCGGAGCACTGCTCCGTGACGAGCACCGCATCCGCCCCGATGCCGGCGACGGAGCGGAAGATGGCGCCAACGTTGGTGGGGTCAACGACGTTTTCGAGAATGATGATACGTCGGGCATCCGCCAGCAGCTCGGTCGGGGTCGGCAAAGGTGGACGGTGCATCGAGGCAATCACGCCGCGGTGCAGCACGTAGCCAGTGAGTTCGGCCAGCAGCGAACCATCTCCCGTGAAGATGGGTACGTCGTCGCCGACAAGCTCAACAATCTCGTCGACAGAGGTGCCGAGCGCCAGTACTGAGCGCACCCGGTGGCCAGAACGCAGCGCGCGTTGCAGCACGAGGGCAGATTCTGCCAGATAGAGCCCGTGTTCAATCCCCTGAGCCTTGCGTAGCGCGACGTCGGTCTGATGTGAGTAATCGGCGAGGCGCGGATCGCTGAGTTCAGTAACGGGGATGACGGGCACGCTAGATTGCCCGAGAAACGCGAATGAGAATTACGGTGCGGCCATCAGCACGTTGACCGCTCGCGGCCTCGTGGCCCGGCCCCGTGACGGCTTCAACACCCTCGTACAGCACCAGATTGTCGAGCATCAGCGCATCAGCCTCTGAAGCCCATGACAGTGACGGAGACACCCGGTAGTCACCGTTTCGCAGCGGGTCTGCGTCGCCCGCAGCCAAAACCACTGTGGCGTACAGCAGACCGGAGGCGTCAACCCGCGCATACTGGGCGTCTTCGATCACCGCAGTCGCCGGCAAGTCGATTGCGGAGAACAACGCTATTTGTTCAACAGTGAGGTCACGGCACGACCCAGCCGATGAGTCACACATTCCGGCGCGATCAGGCCAGATCAGGGCGAGCACAGCGGCACCACCAGCAACAGCGATCCCGATAAGAAGGCCGAGGCCGATGAGCACCGCCAGCAAACGCACACCCAAATTCTTGCTCGGTGGCAGCACGTCAGATTCGGCGATGAAACCGGGGAGTGTTAGTTCGTCAGAGTCACTCATCGTCGGGCACAAGCATGATGCCCGCCTGTTTCATTGTGACAAGTGCCGCAGCACTCGATTCAGGCGCGACGCCAGCAATCAGGTCAGTGAACACCGTGACCTTACGGCCCGTGGCTACGGCGTCCAGTGCAGACGCCAGAACGCAGTAGTCGGTGGCGAGCCCGGCAATATCGATGCGATCAATCTCGAGACGATCAAGCAGTGCTGGCAAGGCCTCACCGTCATCGGTGACACCTTCGAAGATCGAGTACGCGGGCACACCCTGCCCCTTGCGCACATGAGCACTGATCTGCTGGGTGTTGAGCGCTGGGTGATATTCGGCACCATCGGTGTTAGCCACGCAGTGAACAGGCCAGGTATCAACAAAGTTGGGTTCGGCATCCGTAGCAAAGTGGCCACCATTGTCGTTGTTGGCGTCGTGCCAGTCACGGGATGCAATTACCACGCAGTAGTGCTCCGCGTTTGCCCACAAGTAGTTAGTGATGTCGCCCGCGACGGCAGCACCGCCTGCAACACCGAGAGCGCCACCCTCAGTGAAGTCGTTTTGAACGTCGATTACGAACAGTGCAGCAACCACTTTTTAAGTGTACGTCGGTCTGGTTAGTAGTTACTGAGATTGTTGCCACACGCGTATACGCCAGCGACGAGGTTGTCGAGCGCGCTGCGAGCATCACGAGAAATCCCCTCGCCGATCGCATAGAAAGCGAAGGCAAGTTCGGTGCCGTCTGCCGCATTCACCACACCACCGAGTGAGTGCTCTTGGTTAGTCCACCCAGACTTTGCCGCAACCTGACCGGATGCCGCAGCAGCATCCCCTTCAAAGCGATTGTAGAGGTCGCCACTTTTGCCCCCGATTGGAAGCATCGCAAAGGCGGCACCAATCGCCCCCGAACCTGAAGCCCCTTCAGCCATGAATTGTGCGACGAAAAGTGGCGGTACCTGGTTTTTGGGGCTCAGACCTGAGCCGTCGGTGATGGTGATCGTTGCGGCATCCTCGAGTCCGGCATCCGTCAACGCGCTCGGAATTGCTTGAGCGAGGGAGGATGCAGACCCGTTGAGATTGAGCTTCTTGGAGACGAGGCGGGCCAAAGATTCGGCAAGGGAATCATCACCGCTGATGAGCATCTGCTCGACGAGAATGCTCACCGGTTGCGACTTCACTTCGGCCAGCACCGTGGTGCCGACTGCCGCACCCGTGGAGAATGTGACTCCTGGCAGCCCAGCCGCTTGTGCGAATGCTTCGCCAGCAGACTTCACGGGGTCGGTGCCTCGCGGACTGATGGCGACCGTGGGGTCGGCGCGGTCACCGTTGACCATAAGCGCGGTGACGTAGGCATGGTAGCCGCCGGTGCGTTCCCGCTCAGGCCAGTTCGAATCCCACGCATCACTGGTATTCCACAGAGTGGAATCAAGCACGATCTGCGTGATCGGTACGCCGGGGTTGATTTCTTCGTAACGGGTCATCGCCTGCGAGGCGAGATCTGCGATCTGGGGGGCATCGCGGTAGTACGACGCATTTGTTGTGGCGAGCGTCGGGTCACCGCCACCGACCAAAACGATCGTTCCCGGTGTAGAACCATCGATCACCTTGGTGCTGATGCGAGTGTCTGGGCCGAGAGCCTGCAGCGCCGCTGCCCCGGTGAGAGCAGTCACGATGTGCGCGGGGCTTGCCGCTTTGCTTCCCGAGCGGCTCCACAGCACTTCACCCGTGGCAGCATCCGTTACGACACCAACCAAGCTGGGGAACGTTGCGACTGTGGCAAAATTCTCTACCGAACACGTGCGCACAGACGTTCCGGCAGGTGTAACATCCGGTTGGCTCCGCTGCTCAGCAGTGACTTCGTCTGGGGTGACATCAGCTGCCGAGTTGGCGGAGCCAACCGAAATTCCGGCGAATACTGCTCCAGCGGCAAGCAGTACAAAAACTACGGCCGCGACCACCACCGTGAATCCGGTGGGGTGTTTTGCGATTAGCGCTCGTATTCCTCCTGGCGCCTTCGGCTCACTGCTAGCTGATTCAGTCACCCGGTTATCGTACCCGGATGACTGAATCAGCGATTGCGTGAGTAATTAGCAATAAGTCCAACGTGCTGCTGCACGGGTGAAGCTGTAGGGCTCGTCGATGCCGCCGTGGGTCATCGCGAAAGCGATGCATGCCCCTCCGGTGCTGGCACCGGGGCGGTAAAGCGATGCGCGGTGTGCGCTGGATGCCCACCATTTGGAGGCGACTGTAGCTCCGCTGTTGCCTGAGCCACCAGCCAAGTTGCCATCGCAGCCTCGTGCCGGAACGCCATCTGAGCGCTTGGTGCCGTTGTGGCCCCAACCATCTAGCGGGTTCGAGCTGGGTGATTCGGCCATCCAGAAGAGGCGATCTTCCATGCAGGAGTCGTAGCGAAACTTCGACAGCGCAAATGGCTGTAAGCAGTTAGCTACGCGAATCGAGTTGTAGGCGTAAGCGAAGGATGCGAGGTCTCCAGAGGTTGTTCCGGGAACGCCCTGTGACGAACTGCGGCTCGGTGCACCCGGAACGCTGCCACCGACGTTGCCTGGACAGGATCGGCCTGCTGCCGCATAAGCTGCGCGGATCTGCTGTACGTAGGCGTTGCCACCACTCGATGCCACAACGACTGGCTTCGGTTTTGGCTTGGGCACAACCTTTTGCGCCAAGTGTTCGGAGTCGACCGTAAGCGATTTGGCTTCTGCCTTGAGCTCTGCGGCGAGCGATGCTTCAGTGATGCGTTCGACACTGGCGAGGGCAACAACCTGTGTCGACTGTTCAATCGGGCCAGTGGCCGTCGATGCGAACAGCGGTGAACGCGCCGCCGAGTTGGCGGTTGCGATGTCGGTGAGACCCGGTCCGCCTCCCCCGACGAATGGAACTACCCCAACTAATACGACAGTAAATGCCGCCGTTAAGAACGGAACTCTCCCCATGAAAATCGTCCCCCAGACGAATGATTGGACGCAGTTCCCCCTGCGTCCTAGGCCCAAAGTTAGGCGCGAAATAACCAGTTAGCAAGAGAAAAACCCCGGAAACATGCGGAAATACCCGTTAAAGGGGGGTCTGGGTGACGCTTCTATCCTCTGTTTGGGGGACAGCTAGGTGGCCCGAAATTCAGGTTTGGTGCTTGCCGGCGAATTCAACCGTGGCAGCCTCCGGAGTTGGGAGGGGGCATCCGCGCTGGCACCATGAATGGGGTTAGTCAGGACGGCGACGGTCCGTGATCTTGCAGGTGGTGCCAGAATTCCTTTTGCACCATGAGCCCCAGTTCTCTCAGGAGTGGCTCGTTTAGGTCATCGTTCTGGCCACGGGGTTGCGTGTCTATGACGCAGAGAGCCCCAATCCGTTCGCCCGAGGGTGCCTCTATGGGGAATCCTGCGTAAAAGCGGATCTGTGGGCCGGCAGTGACCAGAGGATTGTCGCGAAATCGTGAATCCGCGAGCGTGTCAGGAATAACGAGGACATTGCCGAATTCGATCGTCGTTTCGCAGAGGGAAAGATGGCGCGGTACTTTCCCCAGCCCAGGGCCGGATTGGGCGAGATTCCATTGAGAGTCCGGGCCGAGGACAGTAATGAGCGCCGTTTGGGCATGAAACGCGCTATTGGCTAGGGAAGTAATCCGATTAAGGCTAAGCGTGAGCTCAGAGTCGATGGCAGCAGCAGAGAGAAGGTCGACAGCGTGCTGGCGGTCGCTTTCATCCCCGGGAATCGGAGTGCCTCTATCGCGGGTGTCATGTGGGCCGCCAGCAAGGTGGGCAACCATCTGGGGCGCGAGTTGTGACGCCCAACGGGCGTACTCCTGCCCTGTGCGGTACCGGTCATCCCGCGGGGGATCATCCTGAGCCGAAGGAGGCTGTAGCGGCAGATACACGGCCCGAGGGTCGAGCGATGTCAGATCCATAGTCAACTGGTTGAGAAGGCGGGCATGAGCATCAGCTGTGGCGCTGACCCTGGCACTGAAGAGGGGGATGGATTCGATGGGCTGAATGCCCACCACAAAGAGCGGCGAATCCGGTGGGAAACTGGCCGCGAAGCCTTCCAACATTTCGCGTAACCGGAGGCTCCACTCCTCAGGCGGCGTAAGAGTCAGCGCGTCGTTTACCCCGACCGTGACAATCACCGCATCGTAGCGATGGGAGGGAACGGACGTCATCGCGTCAAGGGCGCCCGCAACGTCCATGCTCGGGTCGGCCATGACATCTACCGTGCAGCCGAAACCAGTGAGATTTGACAGCGCTCGGGCGAGGGCACCGGGCAGGGCGAGCTCATGGCTGGTGACTCCCCAACCAACTGCCGGTCCAGATCCCACGAGGAGCAAACGCTGGCTGTTCGCGCCCCGTGCGTGCCCACTCGGATGGTCGGTGGGGCTAGGAAGATCCCGAGCACGTCTTTCTCCTGCTGCGACTCCCGCGCGCAGGACGGATGCGGAAAACCATCTCCGAACCGCGTTCTGTCTTCCGACAACCGTCACCGGCATCGGCGGGCGGTCGAAATCGGGGGCTTCGATGACAGTGTCGGCTGCGGAAGCGGTATCAATGGGGAGGTTTCTGCGCATGGAAAGTAGAAGTTTTCAGTTCAGCAACCCGGCTAACCTTTGTGGGGTCCCGTGGCTTTGCGTCGCCGGTTCGCACCGGGTTTGCCATTTTGGTGAAGGAGAACGCAGTTCTCTCTGTGGAGTCAAGCCGCGGTCGTGTGTCGTTGGTTATTTCAATCTTAAGCAGACCGGCTGCTAATACCTTCCACGGAGCGACCCCAGTTGGGGACACTGCCGCGCAGCGCTCGACGCGGTCGCACGTTATTCGGACCACCGATCTCGATCGGTCGTCGACGCTAACACCGCAGGCTGGGGAGCAACCGAGAGCGCCTTGCATGATCATGCGACGCAAGATAATTTCTGCTGCCCAGTGAGAGAGGCGAAGGTGTGCGCTTCTACCGACGCTTGCGAGGAGACTGCGTCCGCCGTAGCTCACGCTCGGCGTCGGCTGCTGCCGCCTCCTCTGGGGTGGGGGCTGTGCCCGCGAGGTGACGCGGCTGCCACCACTGGCCAGTGCCATCAAGCGGGTAAGCCTGTTGCGCTTTCTCGAGGAGGCGCTCCATGGTCGCTTTCAGCCGCGCCGTGGCTGCCACCGCGTCATCCGCCGCCGTCACCGTGATCGGCTCGCCGACGACCGTCATGATGGGCACGCCGAAGCGCTCACGCAACGAGATCTTGCGGTTTTTGGTCATGAGGCGTTGTCCGCCCCACACTGCGAGGGGAATGAGGGGCACACCGGCTTCTGCCGCCAAGCGCACAGCTCCGGTCTTGAAGTCACGGATCGTGAATGACGCGCTCACCCCGGCTTCGGGAAATACCCCGATCAGCTCGCCCGCCCGCAGGGCTTTGACGGCGGCGGCGTATGCGCTAGCTCCGGCCTTCATATCGACCGGGATGTGCTTCATGTTGCGCATCAACGAACCAACCACTTGCTTATCGAACACGCTCTTCTTCGCCATGAAACGGATGCGGCGGTGGTTATGCAGCCACGTTGCCCATTCGACAAGGGCGAACTCCAGGTACCCAAAGTGAGTCATAGCTATGACGGCCCCACCCGCATCGGGGAGGTTCTGCGCCCCGAGAACGGTGCGGCGTACTCGTAGGGCGCCGAACATGGCGCGCCCGGCACCGATCGCTGCTGTGTAGATCGGCTCGTTGCGGTATTTCATGACGTCAGTTTAAGAGACTGGCATGGGAGCTACCCGCGAGAGGGCGCAAATACCTCACAGGGCATAAAAGTAGGGGCCGGATTGTTCCGATCCCTACTTTGACACGCATTTCTGGTGGAGCCGCCTGTCAGAATCGAACTGACGACCTTCTCATGACGAGAGGGAGCAGATCATTTCAGCAGATTGCGTTTGCCTGCACGAAACTGCGAAGTCACCAGTGTTTAGGCGGAAGTTGAACTATCAAGTGCAATGTTGTGCCATGGAATACGGGGACGAACTAGATGAGTTTGCCCACTAGCTGCCCACTAAACATGCCTCGCGCCATCCTGACGCTGGCAACCGGCGCGCTCCTTGGTGACGCTCTAAATGAATGATCGATCTTTCATTTCGGTCCGCACGAATGTCAGGCTAATCGGGCTACGTTCCGCTCCAGACGAGCTCAGTATTCTCCGCTCCCACACCGCGCCAACGTATTCCCTAAAGCCTCATCAACCGACCCATCGACGCGCCTCACGCCCTGTGTTCAGAAACTCGGGTCGTGGACGATCCGCCATCGCATCCGGCACTACTGCCAATGTTGCACCATCGAAAGCCATAAGTTCATCAAGCCCACCCTCCAAGGAGGCGGCGCGCAGAGACCGTCCTCGAAGCGCTGAGATTTCGACCACGTAGCCTGGTGTGATCGAAAGCAAATTCGCATCGTAGGCGCGATGATGGTTCCGGCAAAGGGACAATCCGTTACTGGTCAAATCCGTACTTCCGGGCCAAGCGACGGGAATAATGTGGGCAGCTTCAGTGAGAGCCAGCTGAATTGTGCACACCGAGCACCTTCCGCGATAAGCCAAATTAATTCGACGACCAAAGTCCCAAGCTCGAAAATTGGTTGTGACCACTCGAGCAATTTTGTGTCGAGATTCCGTGACCGGGTCCGGTTGCGTATCCTCGACAACATCGTGAGCAGAAGCAGCGATTTCATTGAGCAGTTCAGCAATTTCAGCCGCAGTATCACTGTGAATCTCTTCCGCATTCAAACAATAAACGGCGAGTAGTTCAGCTCGAAAAGCAACCACCACATCGTCGCTATTTCGAAGAGCTGCCGCTAGCCCGATCGAATTCGCAGACACTAACGTTTCCTCGCGAATTTGAAGCGAAGGAGAGTTGGATGACCGATGACCGTGGACCGTCGCGTCCCACCCGGCGAAAGTACGAAATGTCGAGCTCCAGCCTAGAACGATAGTTGTCTCTCCGGGAACGTTCTCGGGCATCTCGCCCGTGAGTTGAATCCGGTATTCGTTGGGGGCTCGTGCGGCCCCTCCCCCGTGCGTCACATTCCAAGCGTAAATGCGGAGAATTGTTGCACCTTCGTCTCCGAGCGGTCCAAGGAGAACCCTCATCGGCTTCGGCCTGTTGGCTGGCAGGAGCAACACGGTGCGGCCGCTAGCGCGCAAAGACTGCAAGATATGATCCTCCAATGCCGAGGGCGACAACTTTGGCGCGACGTCTGACATTTCGATTCCCCTTTTATAGAGCGGAGCTTAAGCCGCTTTTGGTTTGCCCACTTGCAACGCAAGAGTGCTTGAGAGCTCTCTCCCCAACGCCCGAGCAAGCTGCGGAGGGACAGCGTTCCCAACTTGGCGCCATTGTTGCTCTAATTTGCCGTCAAGGTACCAGTCGTCCGGGAACGTCTGAAGTCTCTTGACTTCTTCGATCCGGAGGATTCTATTCTTCCAATGGAGCGGGCCCATGTTGTTAGATCGCCGAGCTTGGATCGTCCACGACGGCATATCAGGACTCAGCTTTAGCAGGAAGGACCAATACCGCTTCCGCCACTCGAATTGCGGGTTCGGATGGCCCCGCTTCGCGGTAAAGAATAGGTAGTTATCTCCAGGCGGGATTTGCTTCAAAAGGTCTCGATGTTTTCCGCCGGCTACATGCCCCGCGTCGTCAGCATTCTCCTCAGTATCCAGATCGCTAATCGCAGATCCGGAGGTCGCCCAAGGGGGCAGGCTCGAGTCCGCTCGTGAAGGATCTCGGTGCGACGCGGAGGGCCAAGAAAATTCAGCATCGAGAGTTCCCACTAAAAAGAAGCGCTGTCGAGTTTGGGGTACTCCGTAGTCCGCGGCGTTAAGGACTTTCATCTGACACTTATACCCGAGCGCCTCTGCGGTTTCTACTATGTGTTCAATCGTCTCACTGTGGACTTTGAAGGCCATGCCAGCCACGTTTTCTAGAAGAAATGCCCTAGGACGCAGCCAAGTGAGCGTTTCGAGATACCCACTGATAGTCACCTCGCCCACAGGATCATTCATCGCCCGTGGCATTTCAGTACGGTAAAAACGGCTCTTCGAGAAAGGCGGACACGGCGGCCCCCCAATCAGAACATCTACATCCTGAAGTGCCTTCTCGCCAACTAGCGCTACAGCCTCAGCCCGGGAGAAGTCGGCGATGCTTCCCTCGAAAAACTCCGATTCCGGAAAATTTATTGCATGACTTCTTGCAGAAAACGGGTCGCTATCGACACCCAGTACGATGTCGAAGCCGGCGTCTCGGAATCCAAGATCCAGACCTCCGCACCCTGAAAAAACGCTAACTGCTTTCAAACGAGCCACTACGCGACACTCCGCTTGGCTGATAGCGAGTTCATTGCAGCCAGGACCATCTGCTCGGCCATGACCGACGGGACAGCGTTCCCAATCTGTCGCACCTGTTCCCGACGAGGGCCCGAAAAATGGTACCCATCCGGAAAGGTCTGAAGGGCGGCAAGTTCGCTAATTCGCAGACGCCGACCACTCCAATGGAACGGCCCTGTCCAAGGACCAGGACTAGCCGGAATTGTCCATGAAGGGCGTTCCGGATCTAGTTTTAGAAGAAAATTCCAGTAGCGTGTTTCGGTCTCAAATGTGGGGTTCTGATGACCCGCCCACGATGTATGAAACTTATAGTTCATACCGGGCGGTACATCCTTTAAGTGGGAGGCCCAAGTCCCTGTGACTTCTTCGTTTCCTTCAGAGTATTCCTCCCCCTCGAATCTTCTGAGCGCATCCCCAGAAGTAACCCAAGGTAGCTGGCCATCCGTAGGGGCCTTAAAGTGTGTCGCTGCCGGCGCTTCCGGCTGAGCTTCTCGAGACCCCAACAAAAAAACACGCTGACGCGCTTGAGGCGCACCGAAATCGGTAGCCATCGCCACTACTGTGCGGGTGAAGTACCCGGCAGCCTCCGCATCAGTTCGCAATGCCTCAAAAACGTGTTTGTTGCGTGGATGCATGATGCTAGGGACATTTTCGAAGACGAATGCGGCGGCATCGGCTTCCCTCGTTAACCTCCAAAACTCATTTACAAGAGTTCTTCTGCTATCCGGCCTCGCCAGTAGCGGCTCAGTAGTGCGCTGTGCAGATTGGCCACGAGATCTAGCCCGACGATATGCCGCCTCATCGCCTTTGTCGACCCAATATGCAGCCTTACTGAATGGCTGACACGGAGCGCCTCCGATGACGACGACATCCTCGCGCAAACCCAATCCGGCTTCTCTACGCAAATCTACTGCCGTCAATTCTGTGACGTCAGCCTGTAGCGCTGAGCCACCATGCAACTCTGGGTTAGCGACAACGGTCTCGCAAGAGTACCGATCGCTATCGACAGAAAGTCGGAGATCCGCTCCAGCCCGCGCTGCGCCAATACCTAGCCCGCCAGCTCCCGCGAAGAGATCAATGACTGGCAATGAGTTCAGCACTTTGTTTCCTGCTTTCTGTCCGACGATACATTGGAGAGTACTTTCAACGGCCGACATATTAGGCCGCGACTTCTCCCGCGATCTTTCGTGCCGGTCTAGCGTCTCAACTCTGTCGAACGACAAGCTCATGGCACAGCCACCTTGAAGGTTCAGACCGTGTTCTATCTTGGCTTAATTCTAGATCGCCTAACGCATCTGGTCGGAATGCAACGCTGCCGACCGAAGAAGTGGAGAAAAGCAAGAATCTCGATGACATTCGGATATTTCTTGCCTATCGAATAGGCTAATCGCTCGCCTGCCAGAATCAGAATCATGACCTTCTCATTCGATAGGAGATGGAGCGCTATTTAGAAGGCGAATTGGTTCAAAAGGGCCCGTAGCTAGCTAGTGCTTACGACAAGATCGTCTGCAGCTAGCTCCGCTTCGCCCTCACACTGAAACCCCGGTGAGTTGGATCTGCCCACTTTTTGCCCACTAGACATCAAATAGGGGGACATTGAATCTTCCAAACACGCCCCTGACCAGCACTTTCTGGAGCCGCCTGTCAGAATCGAACTGACGACCTTCTCATTACGAGTGAGATGCTCTACCAACTGAGCTAAGGCGGCCGGCCGCATTTTCATGAGGCACAGCAAGATAGCTTAGCCGAAGTTTCGGGGCACCATAGCCGTCACCGTGAACTTGCGGTTAGGCGCCACAGTTGGGGTCGGCATCCGGCACCGTTCCGTTGACAAAATAGTTGTCGACAGCGTTATCAATGCAGGCGACACCACCGTTGTACGCCGTGTGACCTTCACCGTTGTTGGTGATGAGCTGCGCGCTCTGCAACTGCTCGCTCAACGCAACACCCCACTCGTACGGGGTTGCTGGGTCACCAGTGGTCGAGATGATGAGCACCGGCGGTGCACCTTCACCCGTCAGCTCGGTGATGCCGGGGCCAATGTATTTGTATGGCCAATTCAGGCACGTGAGGTCAGCAGTTGGAGGGAAGTCGCGATACGTCGTCGGCGACGCCTCCCGCATGAGCTCCTGCTGCTTCACCAACACTGCAGCGTCAGTCTCCACCGGGTAATCAACGCAGTAGATCGCGATAAATGCCTCAAGCGAGTTGTCAGTGTACGCACCGTCAAGGTCGCGGCTGTAATAGAAATCAGCCAAGAAGAATGCGGTGTCCGTCTCGCCGCGTGCTGCCTCCGAGAAGAGGTCATTGAGGAACGGCCAGGAATCCTGAGAATAGAGGGCGGTGCTCATCGCGATATCGATGACACCGGCATCCATCATGCGGCCATCGGGCGCAGCAATCGGGTTCGCGTCATAGCGATCATAGAGCTCGCGGATAGTCGCCAGGGCGGCATCCACCCCACCAGGGAATGGACAGTCATCAAACGAGGTTGGGCAGGCTGCCAAATAGTTCTCGAGCGCACGCTGGAACCCAGCCGTCTGCACACGCCCTACCTCGAACACCGAGATTGACGAATCCGTCGCGCCATCGAGCACGATACGGCCAGCGTTCTCGGGGAAGTTCTCGAGGTAGTACGAACCAATATCGCTGCCGTACGAGTAGCCCAGATACTGCAGCTTCTCGTCGCCAACAATCGCGCGCAACATGTCGAGATCGTGCACCGTGCTCTGAGTGTCAATGAACTGCAAGATCGGACCCGTGTTGTTGAAGCACGCTTGGCCGAAACTGATCGCCACTTGCTCGCTCTCCGCAAGCCACTCGTCACTGCCGACCGCGGAATCCGGAATCCCGAAAATGAACTCGTCAAGACCCTCATCGTCGAGGCACGTCACGGGAGTCGAACGACCAACACCGCGAGGGTCCCAGCCGATCACGTCATAGTTCTCGCGCAGGTTCGCACTCACCGCAAAGTCCACGTCGTCATGGATGAGATCAAAACCTGAAGCGCCCGGCCCACCAGGATTCACAAACAGCGACCCCATGCTCTCCCCAGTCGCCACATGACGAGCCAGCGCAAGAGTGATGTCGGTCTCCGGCGTCGGGTTCGCCCAATCCATCGGCGCCGTCGCGGTCGCGCACTGAGCGCCGTCATCACAATCAACCCACGTGAGCACCTGCTCGTAGTACGGGGCAAGTTCAGCCGACACCGTCTCGCCGGTCGGCTCAGAACGCTCGCCAAGCAAATCAAGAATGTTTAGGCAGCCGCTCAGCAATACCGTCACTGCCGCAGCAGTAACCACAAGGGCGAACCTGCGAGCACGAACAGCGGAACCAGTATTGGTGGACATCACGGCCCCGAGCCTAGTGGCTAGCAGTTCGGGTCTACGGCCGGAACCACGCCCGTCAACAGAAAATCCTCTACCGCCGAGTTCACGCACTCATTCGACTTGTTATACGCCGTGTGACCTTCGCCGTTGTACGTGATGAGGTGTCCGCTGTCGAGGTTGCCGGCAACAGTCTGCGCCCACTCATAGGGTGTAGCAGGGTCGTTCGTGGTTCCAATCACCAACATGTCGGCAGCTCCGGGAGCGGAAATCGCCACGCGGTCACGCTTCGCCTCCACCGGCCAGGTGGCGCAACCGGGATCGCCGTACGACATTTGCGGACCAAAAATGGGAGCTGCGACTGCAAGCTCGGCAGCCTGCTCATGCATGCGGGCGACATCTGCAGGCTCGCGGGCATCCAAACAATTGATCGCAATGAAAGCTTCAGTCTGGTTTTCGGCGTAGCTACCGTCTGGGCCGCGGCCGTTGTAGCTGTCAGCCAGATCAAACGCGATGCTCGCATCCCCCTGCATGACGGTGGTGAAAAGTTGGCGAAGGTAGGCCCAATTGCCTTGGCTATACAGGGGCAGGATGATGGCGGTGAACATTGTTCCGCTGCCAAGCTGACGGCCGTCGGTGTTGGTGAGGGGGCTCTTATCGAGGCGATCCAGCAGAGTGCGAATTGAGGCACGCGACTGCTCGGTCGAGCCGGTGAATGGGCAATCACTCGCTCCGGCGCAGTCTTCCAAAAACGCATCGAGCGCGCCTTCGAAGCCCTGGGCCTGGGCCTTAGTCCCCTCAAATTCGGATGCCGCGGGGTCAACCGCACCGTCGAGCACCAGCCTTCCCGTCTTCTCGGGGAACAGCTCGGCATACACCTGGCCAAGCAGGGTTCCGTAGGAGTAGCCCAAGTAGTTGAGCGTGGTGTCGCCCAGCGCGGCGCGAAGCATGTCGAGGTCGCGGGCAGCGCTGGGAGTATCGACAAACCCCAAGAACGGGCCGGTCTCCTCAAGGCAACGCTGAGCAAACTGGGCGGCTGTTTCCGTGGAAGCAGCAATCCACTCGTCGCTGCCCTTCTCCCCCGGCGTGATGCTGTAGATGTACTCATCGAGCTCGGCGGGGTCTGAGTAACACGACACCGGCGTGGAACGGTTCACCCCACGAGGGTCAAAACCAACCACATCAAACTGCGACTGCAAGGCCTCACTCGTGGCGTAATCCACGCTGTCGGCGACGAAATCGAAACCAGAACCACCGGGACCACCAGGGTTCACGAGCAAGGAGCCGATGCGGTCATTGCCGCGCGCGGTCTGACGCACGAGAGCCAACTCGATGGTGTCTCCCTCAGGGTTCTCCCAATCGACCGGCGCAACCGCTGTGGCGCACTGCAGGGCATCGCCGCAGTTCGCCCACTCCAGCACCTGCTGGTAGAAACGCTCAAGCCCCGGAGCCACAGCTTCTTCAGTGGGCGTTGACGTCAGGTTGGATGCCGGAGGCATGAACCAAGACACGCATCCGCTGAGCATTAGCGAGACGGCAAGCGCGGCGGAGGTTACGCCGAAGAGACGGGCACGGGCGCTGCGGGTCGTGCGGCCTGTGCGGCTCATGCGCCGCGTCCCGAAACCGCGACCTTCACGAGCATGGCTTCGAGTGCTAGTGCCGGCGCAACGTTGCTTTCGATACGGCGACGGGCTTCGGCGATCCCGTCCATGATCGCGAGCGTTGCGACCGGGGTTGTGCGGGCAGCAACTGCGGTGATGTTGTTGAGAATGCTGAGGTTGATGAGTTCGCCTGGCGCGCCAATCTGAGTCAACAAAATATCGCGGTAGAGCGAGAGCAGGTCAACCATAATGCGGTCGATACCGTCGCGCAGCCCGCGGGTGGCGCGACGCTTCTGATCTTCTTCCATCACTTTAAGCTGGGCGCGCAACGCCGGTGGGATGGTTCCACCGGGGGCAACACCGAGCGAGCGAAGGGCAGATTCGCGCTCGTGGGCGTCCCGTTCTTCGGTGAGGGCTGTGGCATCCGCCTTCGAGAGATCGAGCAGAGTTGCCGCAGCAATCACAGCTTCAGAGACCGAGCGGATGCCGAGAACAGTTGTCAGCGTGCGTTCGCGTCGTTCGCGGGCTTCTGCATTGGTGGCGAGGCGGTGCGCCATGCCGATGTGGCTTTGAGCTTCACGCGCGGCACGCAGTGCAATATCGGGTGCGACGCCATCACGATCTTGCAGAAGTTGGGCGACATCGGCGATCGCGGGGGTGCGGAGTCGCACGCTGCGCACGCGCGAGCGGATGGTGGGGATGAGGTCAGCTTCGCTGGGGGCGCACAGAATCCAGACGGTGCGGGGTGGTGGCTCTTCGAGCGCCTTGAGCAGCACGTTGGAGGTGCGTTCGGCCATGCGGTCGGCGTCTTCGATGATCATCACCCGGTAGTGACCGACTGAGGGCGAGAATTGCGACGACGAAACGAGTTTGCGCACTTCGTCGATCGAGATGATGACGCGTTCAGTGCTGAGCACTCCCAGGTCGGGGTGAGTGCGTGCCATGACTTGCTTGAACACCGACTCTTCGGTCTCGTCGCCGCGAGTACCGAGCAGCGCTGCAGCGAACGCATACGCAATATTTGAGCGACCAGAACCGGGCGGACCGGTGATCAACCACGAGTGGGTCATCGACGATTCGCCGGTGCTACCTAACGCCGAAGACGATGCGGCGGCTTCGAGAATGGCGATCGCCTCAGCTTGGCCGGTTAGGCCTTCCCACAACGACATGCGCTCAGTCTAAGCGGGTTGCGGCAGGTGAATCTGGATGCGCTTACGGATCGCTGTGGCGATTTCGTTCATGTCGCGTGCGGCATCCACAACAAGGATGCGGTCGGGCTCTTTTGCGGCCCGCTCAAGGAAGGCGTCGCGCACGCGAGTATGGAAATCTTGCTTCTCAGCTTCGAGTCGGTCGTAGCGAGTGCGCGCGCTGTCGAGGCGCTCTCGTCCGTCGGTGGGATCAAGGTCGAGCAGCACAGTCACGTCGGGTAGCAACCCTTGAGTTGCCCATAGTGAGAGCTCGCGCACTTCGTCGGCGCCGAGCACTCGTCCGGCACCTTGGTAGGCCTCGGATGAGTCGATGTAGCGATCCTGAACCACAATGTCGCCGCGCTCGAGTGCCGGTCGCACAACGGTTGCGATGTGGTGGGCGCGGTCTGCGGCGTAGATGAGTGCTTCGGCGCGGGGGTCCATATCGCCGCGCCGGTGCAGCACGATTTCGCGCAGCTCAAGGCCCAGGTCGGAACCTCCCGGTTCGCGGGTCACCACAACGTTGTGTCCTACTTGTTCGAGCCAGTTCACGAGGAGCTTCGATTGCGTCGTCTTGCCCGCACCGTCGCCGCCCTCAAGGGTGATGAAGAGTCCGGGCACGCTACTGGGTTTCGTCGGCCGCGGGTGCGGCAGGCTTCGCGGCTGCAGTCTTCACGGCGGGTTTCTTCGCGGCAGGCTTCTTGGCTGCCGGCTTCTTCGCGGCCGGCTTCTTGGCGGCGGGCTTCTTCGCAGCGGGCTTCTTGGCCGCTGGCTTTTTCGCCGCAGTCTTGCGCTTGACCGGCCCCTTGGCGCGCTTGTCTGCGAGCAGTTGCACTGCACGCTCGAAGTCGACGTCTTCTACGGTTTCACCGCGCGGGATGGTGGCATTGGTGGTGCCGTCGGTCACGTAGGCACCGAAGCGGCCATCCTTGATCTTGATCGGCTTTTCGCTCACCGGATCGGCATCAAATTCCTTCAGGGCACTGGATGCTGCGCGGTTGCCGTACTTGGGCTGCGCGTAGAGTTCGACGGCTCCGGCTACATCGATGTCGAAGATGAGGTCTTCGCTCGTGAGCGATCGGGTTTCGACGCCCTTCTTGAGGTAGGGGCCGTAGCGTCCGTTTTGCGCGGTGATTTCGACTTCGGTTTCGGGGTCGAGCCCGACCACGCGCGGCAAGCTGAGCAGTTTGAGTGCGGTGTCGAGGTCGATTGCGTCGAGTTCCATGGTCTTGAAGATGGATGCCGTACGCGGCTTGACGACGGCAACCTTTTTGGGCTTCTTCGCCTTTTTGACTTCGCCAGTCTTGGGGTCGATCTCTTCGACAGGCTCGGGAACGGGTTCAGGTTCTGGCTCGAGCTCGGTCACGTAGGGGCCGAAGCGGCCATCCTTGGCGACGATCTCTTTGCCCGTTTCGGGGTTGATGCCGATGACGCGGTCGCCGATGATGGGTGCATCGATGAGTTCTTGTGCCTTTGCGAGGGTGAGTTCGTCGGGCGCGAGTGCTTCGGGAATATTGATGCGGCGAGGCTTCTCGGGGTCGTCACTGGGGGTTTCCAGGTACGGGCCGTACTTTCCGATGCGCAGGGTCACGTCATCCGAGAGTCGCATTGAGTTGATCTCTTTGGCGTCGATCTCACCGAGGTTGTCGATGACGGTGCGCAGACCGCGGTATTTCTCGTCGCCGAAGTAGAACGACTTGAGCCATTCGACGCGGTTCTGGCTGCCACCGGCAATGCGGTCGAGGTCATCTTCCATGCCGGCGGTGAAGTCGTATTGCACGAGGTCGCCGAAGTATTCTTCGAGCAAACGCACGACGGAGAACGCGATCCAGTTGGGCACGAGTGCCTGGCCGCGTGGGGTGATGTAGCCGCGGTCGATGATCGTGGAAATGATCGAGGCGTAGGTCGACGGGCGGCCGATGCCGAGTTCTTCAAGCTTCTTGACGAGGCTTGCTTCCGTGTAGCGCGGCGGCGGGCTAGTCTCGTGACCCTTAGCTTCGATGTCGAGAAGGGTGAGCGTCTGACCTTCCTTGAGGGGAGGCAGTTTTGCTTCTTTGGGCTCGGCGGTGGCGTTGCGATCTTCGTCTTGGCCTTCTTCATAGGCCTGCATGAAGCCGCGGAAGGTGATGATGGTTCCGCTGGCCGAGAATTCGGCGACGGGTGCAACACCTGCGGTAATGGTGATGGATGCCGTTGAGCCTTTGGCGTCGGCCATCTGTGAGGCGACGGTGCGCTTCCAGATCAGTTCATAGAGCTTGAAGTCGTTGCCGCGCAGCGTGGACTGCAGCTCGCTTGGCGTGCGGAACGTGTCACCAGAGGGGCGAATTGCTTCGTGGGCCTCTTGAGCATTTTTGCTCTTGCTGGCGTAGACGCGCGGCTTCTCGGGAATAGCATCCGCGCCGTAGAGGGAAACTGCTTGGTTGCGGGCCGCCGTGATGGCCTGCTGCGAGAGCGACGAGGAGTCGGTTCGCATATACGTGATGTAACC
The DNA here is from genome assembly GCF_039527955.1 of Rhodoglobus aureus. Taxonomy (NCBI): domain Bacteria; kingdom Bacillati; phylum Actinomycetota; class Actinomycetes; order Micrococcales; family Microbacteriaceae; genus Rhodoglobus; species Rhodoglobus aureus. The sequence goes on from NZ_BAAAKW010000060.1 coordinate 20,716, forward strand.
GTTTTCGTACAGCGACTGGGCGACGCTCATGGTTTGGCGGGCGGAGTAGCGCAGCTTGCGGCCGGCCTCCTGCTGAAGCGTTGAGGTGGTGAAGGGTGCTGCGGGGCGACGCGTGTATGGCTTGGTTTCGACCGTTTTCACGGCAATGGTGGTGCTGGGCATCCGCAGTGCGTCTGCAAGGGTTTGTGCGGCCTTTTCGTCGAGGGCTACGGCGTCACCTTTGAGGTTTCCGCGGTCGTCAAAGTCGCGGCCGGCGGCAACGCGCTTGCCATCGAGACGCACAAGTTTGGATTCGAAACCGTTGGTTTCGCTGTCGGGCGAGAGCTGGGCGATGAGGTCCCAGTAGTTGGCGGTGATGAAGGCGAGACGTTCACGTTCGCGCTCAACGACGAGGCGGGTTGCCGCCGATTGCACTCGGCCGGCGGAGAGGCCTGGGCCGACTTTGCGCCAGAGTACGGGCGAGATCTCGTAGCCGTAGAGGCGGTCGAGGATGCGTCGGGTTTCTTGGGCGTCGACGAGTGCGGTGTCGACGTCGCGGGTGTTGTTGATGGCCGCTTCGATGGCGTCTTCGGTGATTTCGTGGAACACCATGCGCTTGACGGGAACTTTGGGCTTCAGCACCTGGAGGAGGTGCCAGGCGATGGCTTCTCCTTCGCGGTCCTCATCAGTTGCGAGGTAGAGCTCGTTGGCTCCGCTGAGTGCTTTTTTGAGTTCGGAGACGGTTTTCTTTTTGGCGTCTGAGACTACGTAGTAGGGCTCGAAGTCGTTTTCTACGTCGACGGAGAACTTGCCAAGGGAGCCCTTTTTGAGCTCGGGCGGCAGGTTGCGGGGTTCGACGAGGTCGCGGATGTGACCGACGGAGGAGAGCACGTCGTAGTCGTCACCGAGATACTTGGCAATCGTCTTGGCCTTGGTTGGCGACTCGACAATGACAAGCTTTTTGGTGCCAGACACGGGACTCCTTGGGTGATGACGCACTTGACCGGTGGCAGCGCCACTGTCAGCGACACACTACACACACCGACCGCTCAGTTGCCTAATCCGCCCTGGTTGGGGGTGGGCCTGCAGTTGCGCTCGTTGTGACCAGTATGCCGAGGATCCGGCGACTTGCGGTAACCGTGACAATACGCCCATCGACTGTGCACTCCTCTATATAGGCGTTGTTTGCGACCGCGAGTCGAGCCGCGTTGTCGCACGCGTACCCAGCAATGAGGCCACTTGCGGTGTCGGCGGCGGCGAGCGCGGCAGCATCGGCTGCTCCCGCGAGTGCGTGCTTGACGCTCAACGCCCAATAGAGAGGGATGACGAGAGCGGTGAGCGCGATGACTGCTGCGACGAGGCCGACCATAAGGATGGTGCCGGCGCCGCGTTCGTCTCGCATCCGGTTGCTCTCGCCCATCATTTGCCTCCGCCGAGCGCACAACTGCTGGCGCTGAGGGTGATCGGCAGCAGCCCGAGCAGTGCGTTGCGCGCTGGGGCGCTTACGGTCGCGCACACGAGGTCGTCGCGGTGTTGAGTGGTGAGCTGTGCGGAGGAGACGAGGGCGGATGCGGTGGCTGCGACGGCTGCGGAGCTTTCGTCGCGCGCAAGGCTGCGCGCAGAAGCAGCGGCCGCGTCTTGCAGGCGGACCTGCAGCCCAGCCAACTGCACCCCGCTGAGGCAGCACACGAGTACGAGGGCTACAGCGGGCATCGCCAGCGCAAACTCTGCGGTGACGCTGCCGCGCTCATAGCTGACTGATCGCTCAATGGTGGCTGCTCGCCGGTAGCCGGCTCTCCTCGCGCTGCTACGAGGGAATGGAGAGCGCACTGCGAACAATGTCGGTGAGCATGCCGCGCACTTCTCCCGATCGGAGCACGACAACGAGTAAGCCGGCAAACCCGACTGCGGCGAGCGTGGTGATGGCGTATTCGGCGGTGGCGGCGCCGCGCTCCGAGCGGAGTCGGGCCCGCAGGATGGTGATCGCGCCGGCGTGCGGGGGCGTCGCCAAA